>JBHHXF010000037.1:0-15351 GCA_046756905.1 Anaerolineae bacterium
CTATGTTGTTGTGCTGTCCGTTTTCTCAGGCTTTGAAGCCGCCGATGTCTTGGTACTGGAACGTCCGTTACTGCTCACGCTTTTTCGATTGTCGGTGACGTAGAAGCCTGATCCCTTGAAGATGACACCGACCGACGAGATCAGCCGGCGAGCAGACGGTTGGCCGCAAGTGGGGCAAACCTTGATGGGATCGTCAGAGAATGACTGGTAGCGCTCAAACTCGCAATGACAAGACTCGCATTCATACCCATACAGTGGCATAATCCTAGACTCCCCTTTTCCATACAGACTACACTACAACGCAATATTATACTCAATCCAGCGCGAATCACCAAATCTCAAGTCCATAGTAAGCGATTCTAGTATGCACCGGTACCCATGATAACGGTGGGAATCGTGCGCAGCATTATTTTGAAATCGAGCCACAGGGACCAATTCTCAGCGTAGAAAAGGTCCAGCATGACCATTTCGTCGAACGTGAGTTTGCTGCGACCGCTCACCTGCCACAGCCCGGTCACACCTGGGGATATCAGGAGTCGCTTCCGATGCCACGGTTGATACTGATCGACCTCGGCCGGCACCGGCGGGCGTGGTCCTACCAGGCTCATGTCGCCTTTCAACACATTCCACAACTGCGGCAGTTCGTCGATGCTCATCCGGCGCAACCATCGCCCCACGCGCGTGAGCCGCGGATCATCCCGAATCTTGAACAGCGGGCCAGACGCTTCGTTCAGGTCCAGTAGCCGGTCCTTTGCCTCGTCGGCGCCCGCCACCATGGACCGAAACTTGTACAAGGTGAACAGCCGGCCAGCCCTCCCCACGCGCACCTGTGGAAAGAGCACCGGGCCCGGAGAATCCCATTTGATCAGTATCGCGGCCAAAGCCATGAAGGGGCTGGCTATGACCAGGCTTGTCACGGCCACAACGATGTCGCTGAGCCGTTTGATAGCGCGGTTCCAACCTCGAATGGACGCGTCTCGAATGCCGATGAGCGGAATGCCGCTGATGTCGTCGATATCGACTCGGTTCAGCCGCAACTGGAACAGGTCGGGCACGATCCGCGCGCGCACGCCGAGAGGCTCGCACTGGGCCATGATGTCCATAATCTGCTCGATGGAGCGCCACGGCAGAGCAACGATAACTTCGTCGATGTGCTGGGTGCGCAGCACAGCCGGCAATGCATCGACGGAGCCCAGCGCGCGAAATCGTCCCAGGTCCTGGCGCTGGCGCTCCGGGTCATCATCTAGGAAACCAGCGACCTGGTAGCCCAACTCCGGTCTAGCCATGATGCTACCCATGACAGTTCGGCCTATATCTCCGCAGCCCACCACCAGTACATGTTCAACTCCGACCCCGCGTCGATAGCGCCATGCGCGGATCGTGCCGAAAATTAGCCGGCTGGCGCTGAGAATGGCAACGATGAGCACGCCGGCGTATCCCAACATCAGTCGAGAGTAGAACTGGGGACGCACGTTGAATGTTAGCACGGTCAGCACGGCAACTCCGATCAGCGTGCCAGCAAAAATCTTGGATACGTCGTCTAGCCAGCGGACCCCGCGCCGGAGGTCGTAGGCTCCCTCAAGTTGGTACGCCAGCAGTAGAATGCCCGTCAGGGTCAACCCGATGGGGAACCACACGCGGTAGGGTTGAAAGTTTTCCGGGTCGAGCGCCGCCGGCCATTCAACCTGGTAGCGTAGCCAGTAGGCCAGAGCGAACGCGATGTTGATGAGTAGGACATCGGTCAACGCCATGAACAGACCTGTGCCGGCCCAGGGATCAGAACTTGCTCTATCTTGTGATGACATCCTGCGCTCCTTGCGGAACCTGTGTGTGGAGGATCCGCCCATACACCGCTGCTGTACGCTCAGCGCTGGCCCGCCAGGGGAACCTGGCGGCTCTAGTCAGCCCCTGTGCTGACAGCGTGGCTGCCAATTCCGGTATGCTGAGAACCTGGTGAATGGCATCGGCCAGCGCTGCCACGTCGGTTGGACTCACCATAAGGCCGGCCGATCCCACTACTTCCGGCAGGCTGGATGTGTTCGAGGTGATGACCGGTGTGCCGCAGGCCATCGCTTCCAGCGGTGGCAGGCCGAAGCCTTCGTAGATCGATGGGAAGACGAACACGTCGGCTGCGTTATACCAGTACGGCAGTTTGCTATGATGTACGAAGCCAGGGAACCATACCCGGTCTCGCACCCCCAGTTCATCGACCAGGGCGAAGATGCTTTGGAATTTCCAGCCGCGTCCGCCACCGATAACGAGCCTGTGTTCGATGTTGCCCAGTGCAGCATAAGCCTGGATCAACGTTGCCAGGTTCTTACGCGGCTCGATGGTGCTGATACACAGGATGAACCGCTCGGGCATCTGGTTTTCTGCCCGGAATCGTTGCACCTCGCGCTCCGGTAGTGGGCGAAAGACAGCATCAATGCCGTTTGGCACGGTATGGACGCGATCAGCCGGCACTTTAAGCAGCCGAATCACGTCCTGCCGCGTATTATCGGATACGGCGATCACGGCGTTGGCGCGTCGCACAGCCAGACTCGTCATCAGCCTGAGGTACAGGCGATTTCCCTGCTTAAAGGTCTGGGGGTAGAGAAAGAAGCTCAGGTCATGGATGGTCACGATAGACCGGGCTGGGCAGATCAGCGGCAGGGCATAGGCTGGCCCGTGGAGCAGATCAATGTTGTCGTGGACCAGGTGGGCCGGCAGGAACAACTGTTCCCACAGCGCGCGCGCCGGCGGGGATGCCGTGGGAAACAGAGCGAGCCGGGCGTCAATGTCCGCCCACGTGACGTCACCGGCTCGTGGGTCGCCCAGGTAGGCGGTGAAGCGGTGTTCGCTGACCTGCGGCAGATGCTCCAGGAGTGCGGTGATGTAGCGATGAATGCCGGCCCCCCGGTAGCTGTCCGCCAGGGACAACAAGTGGGCGTTGATCGCAATGTGCGCCGGTCTATTTCTTCCCCTCATTGATTCGAGTGCTTCCTCAACCCCAGTTTACCGTAGTAACGACTTCAGTCGTTCACACGGGAGACAGAGCGACTGAAGTCGCCACTACGATCCTGCATATCCTGGACCATCTCTCGATACAACGCGACGGTTCGACGGGCTACCTGGGCTTGGGTGAAGTGCTGTAAAACACGAGCGCGCCCGGCCTGTCCCAGCCGGCGGCGCAGGTGGGGGTCCCCCATCAGCCGTCCCAGGTGGTCGCGCAGCGCACTGACATCCCCTTCGGGAAAGATCAGGCCGGCCTCCCCGACCACGTTGGGGATCTCCCCACACGTCGAGCCGATCACCGGCACCTGGCACGCCATCGCCTCGATCAGCACACGCCCGAACTGTTCCTTCCAGTTGGGCTGCGTCCGGGAGGGCAGGACCAGGACGTCGAGTTGGCTCAGATAGGCCGGCACCCGGCACGACGGTCTTGCCGGATCGAGTAACACGCGGCTGTCGAGGCTCAGCCGGCTGGCCTGGTGCTGGAGCGCATCTCGCTGTGGACCGGAGCCCATGATCCTCAGTTGCCAGTCGCCTTCGAGTCCGACAGCGGCGTCCAATAGCAGATCGACGCCTTTGGCCTGAACCAGGCGTCCGACATACCCAATGGTGAAAGTCCGCTCCGCACGCTCTGTCTGGTCTCTGGCTGGCGCATACAGCTCCGGATCGACTCCGAATTGCGGGATCGCTTTGACAGGGCCGCCGTAGCCCTTGGCTTGTAGCACTTGAACGGCTTCCTGGTTACCGGCCATAGCGGCATCGGCGTGCCGGAGCACGTAGCGCTCGATCCACGAGAAGGGAGCCGGATAACGCCGGCAGAGGTTTTGCCATGTAAAGAACAGCGTCGCAGCGCCGGCTCGCCGACCCAGCCACATCGCCTGGAAAGTGGCCAGGTTGTACGGTTCCTCGTCGATATGGATAATGTCCGGCCTCAGTTCGCGGATGCGCCGGCCCAGACCGGGGTAGAAGTGGAGGTGAAAGCGGCCATTCAATGCCATCGGTTCAACGACCAACTGATACCCCTGTGTGTACTGTCGTTCGAGGGTGATCGGCCGACCAGCTTCGCGCCACGCCGGTGGCACGACGACGGTCAGATCCACATCCTCGTGCCGGCCGATTTCCTCCAGCTTGCGCTGGTAGGCTCCCACCACACAGGCCTTGGATACCATCAGGACGCGCATGGCCGACTCAGTGCTCGGTTCACAACAGTTTAGGAATGCAAAGAGTGCGTTTCAACGCACTTCTTGTATCAGGCGGCGAATTCATTCGTCGGCCTCAGTGCGCCCCGAATCTCCGCCAGGTGGGCCGTGATGTGCCAGATTTGGCGCTCGATGGGGTACACCGGGTCAATCTCGCCGTAGACGGGATGCAACACCACGTTCTGGAGTTGCTCCGGGGCCAGGCTGCCGGCGAACTCGATCATCTTCTGCCGGTTAGACTGCCACTGTTCCACGATTTCCGACAATGGCTTGCTCTCGTAGCGGGCAACGCTCCGGGCGTTCATCTCATCGCGATCGAAGGACTCAAACGCGAATGTCGGCTTCCTGGCAATGATTTCTGCCATGCGGCGAAGCTGCCACTCGGCGGCTGTGAGGTGTGCCATCACGCCCCAGATGGTCCAGTCATCCTCTCCCAGGGAGAGGCCGGCGACGTCGTCCGTCAACTGTGCCGCTGTTTTCATGAATTCGTCCCGGTTGCGCTCCAAACGTTGTACCAGATCCTTGATCATGGCGTTCTCCTTGCCGTGTGTTACCCATTTCGTTGTTCAGACTTGACCAGTGATGAAGGACGAAACACGAACATTCGTCGCGATCATTCACCTATCTCTCATGGGGCAGCTCCCTTGAGTTCCTCGGTATTCCCCTGAGTTCCTCGGAGTTCCCCCGACTTCCCCTGGAACTCCCGCAAGGGTCTCAAGGGAAGTCGGGGGAACTGATCGCGAGAGCCTGCCGGCATACCCGAAGCGTGGCCTCGGCGGTGTGCTGCCAACTGAAACGGCTGGCCTGCACCAGACCAGCCTTCCCCATGGCTCGCCGGCGCTCGGCGTCATCAAGCACGATCGCCATCGCCTGTGCCAGTCCGTTCACCTCGTACGGATCGACCGTGACCGCCGCATCGCCGGACACCTCGGGCAGGCTGGACGCGGTTGAGGTCACGACAGGAGCGCCGCAGGCCATGGCTTCCAGCACCGGCAGCCCGAACCCCTCGTATGCGGACGGAAAGGCGAAGAGTTCCGCGCCGCTGTACAGCGGCGGCTTGTCTCGCTCATCGATCCAACCAGGAAACACCACCGAATCCTCGATGCCCAGTTGGGCGGCGATGGGCCGTGGATCCGGTGCGAAAGCCGTGTCGCGCGCCGGCAAACGCCCGGCGATGACCAGCCCGAGGCCCGGCCCGGCCTGTAGCCGGGCGAAAGCCCGCAGCAAGGCCGGCACGTTCTTGCGTTGGTCGAACCCACCCAGGTATAACACGTATCGGTCAGGTAGGTTGTGCCGTGCGCGCACGCTGGCGATCTCTTCAGGCGTGGCTGGCTGAAACTGGGGACCGGCGGCCAGCGGGATGACGTGTACCCGCTGCGGATCGATCTTCAGGTGGGCGACGATGTCCCGCTTCGAGTGTTCGGAGTCAGCGATGACAGCGTCGGCCCGCCGTGCGCCGGCAGCCACCAGTCGCGTGTACGCTCGCACCAGCGCCGAGCCGCGGTACGCCGGCAACACCATCGGAATCAGGTCGTGGACCGTCACCACGGTGGGGGTGGCCGGCCAGATTGGTGCTGCGAAGTACGGCACGTGAGCCACGCCCGCCTTCTGCCCGGCGGCCGCGCGTGGAAACAACACCTGTTCGAACCAGAGCTTGTAAAGGTCCGCGAGTCTCGACCCGAAGCGGTCCGAGGTCAGAAACCCCGGACCCGAAGTCATGTGTGGAAACACATTCGGCGTTAAGCACTGCCACTTTGCTCCAATCGGAACAACCGGGCCAAATCGGGCCGTGGGGGTCAGAGTAGCCAGGGCCGGCAGCAGGTGCCGAATGTACTGGCCGCTGCCGGTGGCCGGCTGACCCCAGAACCAGGCATTGATGGCAACGCGCACCGCTCCGGTCCTCCTGCTGTCACCTCTGAGATGCGCCGCGATAGCCTCGTCGCAGCCGGTACTTGTGATGATCAACAACATGTCCCCAACTGCGAAGAGCCTCGATGGTGACGCGGTAAACGCACTCGTCGGCGAACAGCCGCATCAGGCTACAGCTTCCTTGACGAAATGGACGTCTTCACTTTCGACTACTGCCTTAGCATACTCCAGGCATGCCTGGATGTCTTCGACAGTGATATGAGGGTAGTAGTCCTGGATAATACCATCGAAAGAGATACCGTCCCCCAACAGGTCCAGGATCATCGTCACAGCGATGCGCGTGTCTCGGATACATGGTTTCCCGCCGTAGATATCTGGATTGATAGTGATACGACTGAAGGTCATTGTCAGATCTCCTTCCTGGGCTGCTGCTGGTTCTGGGTCCTTGCCCAGACCTTTCGGGAATATCCCGCCGGATGTCGTTTTCGCCATGCCCAGGCGCTGCCGATGATGTCTTCCAAATCGGGATACCGGGGGGACCAGCCGAGTTCCTGCTGGACACGGTCGGAACTGGCGATCAGTACGGCGGGGTCGCCGGGCCGGCGCGGAGCTTCAACGGCGGGGATGGGCCGGCCTGTCACTCGGCGGGCCGTCTCCAGAACTTCCCGGTTGGAAAAGCCGCGCCCGTTGCCCAAGTTGTAGATGCGCTGTTCCCTGGGTTGCAGGGCTTCCAACGCCAGAACGTGCGCCGATGCCAGGTCCGCAACGTGGATGTAGTCGCGTATGCAGGTGCCGTCTGGCGTTGGATAGTCGGTCCCGTATAGTTCGAGATGGTCGCGCTGCTCCTGTGCGACTTCCAGGATGATGGGTATCAGGTGGGTTTCGGGCTGATGGTCTTCTCCCAGGGGCGGGGCAGCGCCTGCGGCGTTGAAGTAGCGTAGTGCCGCATAGCCCAGGCCGTGGATCTGATTGAACCAGGCCAGCATGCGCTCCACCATTAGTTTTGAAGCGCCGTAGGCATTGACCGGATTCAGCGGGTGATCCTCGTCGATGGGCGTGTACTCCGGGTCGCCATAGACCGCGGCTGTCGACGAGAAGACGAATCGGTTGACGCTGTGTTCGAGCATGGTCGTGAGCAGGGACAGGGCGTTGGCTGTGTTGTTCTCAAAGTAAAGTTCCGGCTTCTGCATGGACTCGCCGGCCTCGATGAAGGCGGCAAAATGCATCACTGCATCGAACCTGTCTTCCGAGAGGGTGTGTGCAAGCGTTGCCCTGTCGCCAGTATCGCCACGCACGAAAGCCGCCCTCGGATGCACAGCCTCCCGATGGCCACGAACCAGGCTGTCGTAGACCGTGACCTGGTGGCCGGCATGCACCAGTTCAGCCGTCACAACGCTCCCGATATAGCCGGCGCCGCCGGTGACCAGTACTCTCATCGCTTAGCCTTTGAAGAACTGAATGGTTCGGGCCAGACCCTGTCCGAACGGCGTGGTTGGCTGCCAGTCCAGGTCGCGCATTGCCCGCGCCGGCTCCAGCACGCTGTGACGGATGTCGCCGGGGCGCGGTGGGGCGTACTGCGGATCGTGGTGATAGTCGGCCAGTTCGCTCAGCAACCGATACAATCGATTGATGGTCACGCCATTGCCGGTGCTTACGTTGTAGACTCCGTTGTCGCCTCGATCCATGGCTTGCAGGTTTGCCATGGCCACATCGCCGACGTAGATGAAATCCCGCGTCTGCTCCCCATCGTCATAGATCGTTACCGGCTTGTCCGCCAGCATCCGCTCCACGAAGATCGTGATCACGCCGGCCTCGCCGAAAGGGTCCTGGCGCGGGCCGTACACATTGGCATAGCGCAGCGCGCTGAACTCCAATCCGTACATCCGACGGTAGAGTTGCAGATAATGTTCCCCGGTCCATTTGCTCTGACCGTACGGAGAGAGGGCAGCTATCGGGTGCTTTTCCCGGATGGGCAACTCATCAGGATCGCCGTACACAGCACAGCTTGAAGCGAAGATGACCTTGCGAACATTGTGCCGGCGGGCCAGCTCAAGCACGTTTACCAGGCCGGCCACGTTCACCGCCGTGTTCTCCATAGGATTGGCGATAGACCTGGGGACGCTGACCTGGGCGGCCTGGTGATTGACGACATCGGGGCGCTCCGCCTCAAGAACGCGGCCAAGCTCTGGATCGCGAATGTCCATCTGGTAGAACGCCGCGCCGGCCGGCACATACTCCCGCTTCCCCGCCGACAAGTCATCCACCACGGCAACGGAATGGCCGGCAGCGATGTACGCCTCAACAATGTGGGAGCCGATGAAGCCGGCTCCGCCTGTGATCAAGACCCTCATATCTACTCAAATACAAACACGAAGATCAGGTCGTTCACGTTGGTGTTGGTCGGCCCGGTGATGATCAGATCGCCCAATTGGTCGAAGAAGTGGTAGGAATCACTGCGCCGCAGGTAGTCTCGTGGGGCCAGGCCCTGGGTGCGTGCGCGTGCGACCGTACTCCCGTTGGCGATAGCGCCGGCGGCGTCGGTCGGCCCGTCGGTACCGTCTGTCGCCAGCGAAGCGATGAGCGCATTGTCCAGGCCTTCGATTGCGATGCCGGCGGCCAGAGCGAGTTCGGTGTTGCGGCCCCCTCGTCCCATGCCCTGGAGGGTCACAGTCGTTTCACCGCCGGCTACCACACAAGCCGGTGCTGAAAGTGGGCGACTATGACTCACAATCTCCCGCGCGATGCCGGCGAAGACCCGCGCCACTTCACGCGCTTCCCCTTCAATGTATGTGGACAGAAGCAAGGTGTTGTATCCCAGCGCACCGGCTTTCTCAATGGCCGCCTCGGCTGCCATGGCGTTGTCACCGATAATCACGTTGGTCACGCGATCAAAAACCGGATCGCCGGGCTTGGGCGTCTCGGCGATTTTTTGCTGCCGGCCAGCATCCAGATGTTCGCGGATTGATGCCGGCGTCTTGGCCCATAGGTTGTAGCGGTCTAGCACCTGCCACGCTGCCTCGTAAGTCGATTCATCGGGAACCGTGGGGCCAGAGGCGATCACATCCAACGGACTCCCCACTACATCGGACAGGATGAGTGTGACAACTTCAGCCGGCGCTGCCATGCGCGCCAACTGACCTCCTTTGACGGCCGATAGATGCTTGCGGACGGCGTTGATCTCATTGATGGTGGCGCCAGAGGCCAGCAGTTGTCCGGTGAGAGCCTGAAGGTTGCGCAACTGGATTCCATCGACGGGCATGACCAGCAGCGCCGATCCGCCACCGGAAATGAGGGAGACGACCAGGTCCTCAGCCGTCGTGTCTGCCAGGATGCTGGCGATCTGGCGTGTGCCCACCAGGCCGGCCGGATCGGGCAGCGGGTGTCCACCTTCGTGGATGACAATCTTACGCGTCGGCGCAGTGTAGCCGCGTTTGACAACAACCGCTCCCCGCGTGATACGGTCCCCCATGATTTCCTCGGTGGCCTGGGCCAT
Source organism: Anaerolineae bacterium (assembly GCA_046756905.1). GTDB lineage: Bacteria > Chloroflexota > Anaerolineae > Epilineales > JAANWY01 > JBHHTZ01. The sequence goes on from JBHHXF010000037.1 coordinate 9,553, forward strand.
GACGGAGCCGGCCTTTCCCGCGCCAACGACATAGATATTCTTATAATCATCCAGATTGTAGACGCGCTGGTCTACGGAGAGCGTTGAGCCGTCGCGGCGTACATGCCGGTGGATCGCCTCGGCTGGATCAACAGCTTTCAGCGCAGCTCCCATGACTGCTAGCACATCGCCGAGCTGGGTTTGAGTATTGCCGTGCCCTTGTTGCGGTGATCGAAACTCAAACATTCACGTCTTCCTCTCCATCCAACAATGTCTCCAGACAATTGATTATGCTATCCACAACCGCCTCAATTGTCAGGTTGTCGGTGTGGATAGAAATATCGGCTAACGAATCGTAAAGTGGCTGCCGCTCCGTTTTCAGTTGGATGATGCGCTGGAGCGGGTCCTCGCCGGCCAAAAGGGGGCGCACCGGCACCTCACTGGCGACATCATCCGCTTGCATGCGTTGGATGATCGTGTCGGGCGATGCGTCCAGGAGCACAATCCAGCCTCGCTCTCTCATCTGTTCCCGATTCGTTTTGTCGACGATAGCGCCGCCACCGGACGCGATCACCGCCTGACTGCGTCCGAGAGCTTCCTCCAGCGCCAATCGCTCTAACTCGCGAAACCTCAGCTCCCCCTCTTCCTCAAATATCTCAGGGATCGACTTGCCGGCCATGCCAGCTACCCAGGCGTCGGTATCGATGAACGCCCAGCCCAATCGCTGTGCCAGGATCCAGCCGGCGCGCGATTTCCCAGTCGTGCTGAAGCCGATGAGGATGATGTTGGACTTCTGCCGACGGGATGCGGGATGCGGGAAACGAGAGAAAGCTCGCGTGTCCCGCATCCCGCATCCCGCATCCCGCATCCCGTATCCCGTCACCTCAAACCGCCACGGTGCATTGATGGCTGCCTCATCCCCGCGCACCCCGATTCGCGGAGTTGCCACGATCTGTGTTTTTTCAACAGGGCTGCTGCGCTCAATGAACAGAGTCTCGCCGGCCACCAAGTCCGTGCCATTCAGGGTACGATCAATGTGCAGTGCCTGGCACAGCTTGCCCGGCCCGTTGGTTAGCTCGGGGTCAGGCCGGCCTGGTCGGTGCCGGCGCATGATCTCGATCCCCTCTTCGGGCTGAAGGGCGCGGATCAACACGGCCGCCGGAAATCCCTCCCGTTCCGTCACAACGTTCAGGCAGTGATGGATGCCGTAGATCAGGTAGACGTAGGCATACCCCGGCGGACCGTACATCACCGCATTGCGCGCCGTCCGCCCCACGGAAGCGTGGCTGGCCTGATCATCTTCTCCGACGTACGCTTCCGTTTCTGTGATGATGCCGCTCAGATGCTGGCCGTCCAGCACACGCACCAGCCGGCAACCGAGTAACTCCCGGGCAACCTCTATCGTTGCACGGGCGCAGAAAGCCCGCTCAATCCGTTCGCTCAAGACACTCGTGCCGTATCCGACATTAGAACTCTTCGCATTCTGTTTTACAAAGTATAGCCGTCAACCTGTGCGTGGTCAAGATAGCACTCTCCATGTGTATGATGTAAAACTGAGGTCGAAAACTCCCCAGAGGCGAAACGGATGGTGGACTGGTCTCAAGCCAGCCGGCGCACGCAAAACATGGGGGAGTGAGCACCGAGAAAGAAGCGACTTGGGTTGAGAAACGTTGCGAATCGAAGCCGCCGTGTAGAAATCAAGCGAGCCGCTGAGGTTGTGGCGATGCTGAAAGGCTTGGCCCTGGAGCGAGAGGCATGATTTCTTGCGACATCGGCGTAACTTTCGTAGTGCTGGTGCGTCCAATTGTTTGAGCCGGGTAACAGCGGGTTCGGGCAGGGACCGCTGTGAACCGGCTTAACTTTTTCGGTGGAACTTTACTACCCCACCGGCCTCACACGTTGAACCGTACATGAATGATGTCTCCGTCGTCGACAACGTAGTCCCGCCCCTCTGTTCGGATCCATCCGCGCTCCCGAGCGGCTGCATAGGAGCCAGCTCTCACCAGGTCCACGCACGAGGTGACCTCAGCTCGAATGAACCCGCGCTGCATGTCAGTGTGGATCTTGCCGGCGGCCTCTATCACGGGGGTGCCCCTGGACACGGTCCATGCTCGCACCTCGCGCTCTCCGGTCATCGTGAAGAAGGTCACCAGGTCCAGCAACCGGTAGCTGGCCTCAATGAGCCGGTGTAGTCCCGGCTGTTTCAAGCCCAATTCTGCCCGGTATTCAGCAGCCTCTTCCTGGGGCCACGCCAGCAACTCGGCTTCGATCTCGGCCGACAGAACGACGCACTGGGAATCGTCGCCGGCAGCGTGATCGCAGACCGACCGGGCCATCTCGCCGCCCTCCGGCAGGTCTGCCTCGCCTACATTGGCCACGTAGAGGACGGGCTTCGATGTCAGCAGGCTCAGGTCGTGCAGCATCTCACGATCGTCGAGTGTCAGTTCGAGCTTGTGCGCCGGCTGACCGGTACTCAGGCCGGCATGAATCCGCTCCAACACCGCTGCCTCGCTCGCCACTTCCTTAGGGCGTGCCTTTGCCTGAGACGCCAACTTCTCCCGCCGGCGCTCCACGGCTGCCAGGTCGGCCAGGATCAGTTCCATGTTGAGAATTTCCAGATCCGCGATGGGGTCCACTACGCCGGCTGGGTGGGGCACATCCTGGTCCACAAAGCAGCGGAGGATCATAGCGATGGCATCTACCGCTCGAATATGTCCCAGGAACTGGTTGCCCAACCCCTCTCCCTGGTGAGCGCCCTTCACCAGACCGGCAATATCCATGAACTGGATGGTGGTAGGTATGACCTGCTCGGGCTGGACGATGTCAGCAATCTGCCCCAGGCGTGGATCGGGCACGGTCACGACACCGACGTTAGGGTCGATGGTGGTGAAGGGATAGGTCGCCGTGGGTACTTCCGACTGGGTTAGGGCGTTGAAAAGTGTTGATTTGCCGGCGTTGGGCAGGCCGACGATTCCGATTTGTAGGGACATGATTGCACCACTTGCAAGAGTGCTGGATTACTGGGCTGGCAGCTCGTCTCGAAACACCGGCGCCAACATCTGATCCACCGGGGCGTACTGATCTGTCAGCGTGACGACGCGGCCCTCCGAGAGTATCAGAGCGATTTCCTGCTCCGACAGTGCCCGACGCGCCAGGAGCGGTATACCGTCGCCGCCGTTGATCTGCTCAAACTCCGAGATTGTCATCGGGGTATCTGTTGCTATCAGGACGAAGGTGCTGCGGGGTGACTCACGCCAGCCGGCGATGGTCGGTACCACGTACACGTACCCAAAGGTCTGTTGCAGCGTGTGCGTGTAGGCGCGAAGAAACTCCCCGCGCGGTCCATCAATCATGTTCACAGCGTACAACCCGTCGCTGGCGAGCCAGGCCTTCACGCGGTCGTTGAACTCCTTCGTCGTCAGGTGGTAGGGGACGGAGTAATCGTTAAAGGCGTCTCCCAGGACCAGATTATACTGGTCGATGGCCGGCTGTTGCAGGAACAGCCGTGCATCCTCATTGTAGGTCACGATCCGCGTCTCGGGACGAAGCCCCAGAAGATCGTATGCCACACCGGTAACGCCTGGATCGATTTCGAGCACGTCGAGCCGGCTGTTGGGATAGACCGCTTCCATGTTTGCGACAGCGTCGACAGCGCCGACCGGTCGAGCCTGCCATCGGGCGATGTTTCTATCACTTGGCCAGTCACTTCTGATGATGGCAAGGGTTGTGTTTCCATTAGCGGGGAAATTATAGCGTTAAGCAGCGAGCGCGTCAATGGTCGCGATCTCGCGTGGAGAAAATAGCTGAATGGCTCGATGGCTGGATGGTTGGGTCGCGTTGGTTGAGTTGGGCCAAGAAAGAGATTGGCGCCGGCTAGCCCCTTCATACTTCCTTCACCAATCACAGCCTGGGCCCAGCCGGCGCCTCATACCTTGAAACGCCAGATGCTTACCGGTTACAACGCTACGACACAACCCTGTTGCACGTGCATGACTATTCTATCATGTTTAAGCAACTTTGTCAACATCAAAAATCCTAAACCACTTATCTCTCCTACCCCCTGTCTCTAATCTCCAATCTCTAGTCCCCAATACCCAATACCCAATACCCAATATCCAATACCCAACACCCAACATCCTCTGCGCAACAACAAAGCCCGCAAAGCAACCTCCGACATCGGAGATGCCTCACGGGCGTGTGACCTGAACATGCCCGCCCCGGGACTCGAACCCGGACTGAAGCGATTTTAAGTCGCTTGCCTCTGCCAATTGGGCTAGGCGGGCTCCACCGAGTTGACAAGATGGTAAACAAGGTCGGTATATACAACGGGCTGATAGCCCACGCTACCAGCCCAGAACAGGAGGCGACGGCCGGATTCGAACCGGCGATCGGGGTTTTGCAGACCCCTGCCTTAACCACTTGGCTACGTCGCCTGAATACGCTATTATTCTAACTGAACACGCGCGCAAAGTCAAGCCCACGTATCTTCTCTGCCTGTAGATACTTGCACAAACCTGGTAGTTGTGCTATAGTTAGCGAGCTGGGCCGGCGCCAGGGTGGTGCCGGCCATATCAATGAGCCTTTCTGTTTCGGGCACCTGCTCTGAGCCTACAGACGTGTGACCCGGGACAATCCCGAGGGAAGGAGGTACACAATCGATATGCGACAGTACGAGCTGGCTCTGATTATCCACCCCAAAGCTGAGCCAGAGTTGGTAACATCCATCGCCGAAACAGTCACTGGAATTATTACCGGGGCCGGCGGCGAAGTAGTCCGTGTTGGGCAATTGGCCGATGGCAGCGGAAAGATCGTCGAGCGGCCCGAGAGCGACTGGCAGAAGAGAAAGTTAGCTTATCCTATTCAGAAGCAGTTGGAGGGTTACTACCTCTTCTTTCAGATCGACGTCAACCCCGACATTCTGCCCACGGTTGAACGCAACTTGAGACTGAACGAGTCCGTTATACGGCATTTGGTTGTACGCCTGGATCACTAGCGTCGCTGGACCATAGTGTGATCGGCAGGGAGCAGACGATGTCCCGAGGTCTAAACAAGGTAATGTTGATCGGTCGATTGGGCCGAGACCCCGAGATGCGGTACACGCCCACAGGAAAGCCTGTAACATCTTTCAGTGTTGCCACGAGTCGTACCTGGGTAACGGCCGATGGAGAAAGACGGGAAGCAACGGAGTGGTTCAACATTGTTGCCTGGCGTGAACTGGCCGAGATTTGTCATCAGTATCTCAAAAAGAGATCAAAGGTTTACATCGAAGGCCGGCTGCAGACCCGAAGCTGGGAAAGCCCAGACGGCCAGAAACACTACCGGACTGAAGTCGTGGCCGATGAAATGATCATGCTGGACCAACGACCCGGCAGGCCCCCAGATTCTGAGGGACCAACACCGGATCGGACAGATTCGTTCTAAGTGCTTATCCGCCGGAACCGACTGAGGTCTATACTGCGCGGTTTCCGGATAGGCCCTGAGTTTGATAGGAGGATACTTTGGCTTATCGTCGAAGACAAGGGCGTCGCCGTCGCCGTAGCTGCCCGTTCTGTGCGGATGGGATTGACGCGCTTGACTACAAGAACACAGATCTGCTAAATCGCTTCGTCTCTGATCGAGGTAAGATTCAACCGCGCCGAAAAGTGCAAGTGTGCGCCAAACACCAACGGCTCGTGGCCAGATGTATTAAGCGCGCACGTCAGTTAGCATTGCTACCGTATACGGATGAGCATATTCGGCTGGTAGGTTGAATAGTTGCGAAGTAATAATCTCTGAGCAGTATTCATGGCAAAACGATCTACAAAGCGACGCGGCCCAGCG
>JBHHXF010000038.1:0-15096 GCA_046756905.1 Anaerolineae bacterium
TAGATGGCTCGTTGGCTGGATGGCTGGGTAGTGCTGCGCGAGCCATCCAGCCATCTAGCCATCCAGCCATCTAGCCATCCAGCTTTCCCACTACCTCCTCACCAGTGGCAGGTAGACGCGCGGACCGGGTGCCATACCGCCGCAGACTTGCACCTCAACATCGTCCAGATAGAAGCTGGTGGGGTTTGCCGCGTTTGTCTCGGCGTGGAAGGTCACGCCCACAAACTGGCCGGCCTTGCCCCCCAGATCGATCGTGCTCTGAAGCCACGTGTCTCTGGGCGAACTGTTGGTGAGGGTCTCGACCACCACCTCATGACCCTCTTCGCCGATCACGACGATCATGCGGTCCGCGTCCGGGTCGGGATCGGCACTTTCCACGTACCACCAGAAAGAGAGCGTGATGGACGCGGCATCCGGTGGGAGATCGAGGCCGGCGAAGAGCTCGTCGACGGTGTTGTCCGCGCCGCCCAGGCGGGCACTGTAGGCTCCGCTGTGGGCGTGGGGCGTGATGATCTGGGTCCCGCCGGCCATACCCCACGGCGGGAGGAGGCCGGCCTCGAAGTCACCGTGCGGCAGGATGTTGTCGCAGGCAACCCCCGGAAGTGTGGGGGTGGCTGTTGGCGCCAGGGTGGGTGGTGGGCCGGTGGTTGCCGTGGCGATGGGCGGCGGTAAAACTGTGGTGGTGGGCGTGCGGGTCGATGTAGGCGCTGAAGGCAACGTCACGGTAGGCGTTGGAGTCGATGTAGGGGCTGAGGGGATCGTCACCGTGGGTGTGGGTGTCCCCGAGACGCTGCCCCACAACTGGCCGTAGATGTCCCGGTCGTTCTCCAACGGAGGATGATCGTCGAAAGCCACCAGATAGTCGCCGGCCCCGCCGCTGGCCACCGCCACGCGATCGACAACGATCCCACCCAGCTCTGTTTCCTGGCCTACGAGAGTGCCCCCGATGGAGACTACTTGCCCGCGAACCAATACATTCGCAATCAGCGCAGAGGAATGGGTCCAGGCCACCAGGTACTGCTCTGCGCCCTCATCGCCGGCGATGGCCGGCCGTCTTAGATCCAGGACTGTTCCCTGGCACAACGCAGATCCAGCGACTGAGAACCGGATGCCCTCCAGGGTACCGTCACCCGTCACCCGCTGCCCTTGGATGTCGCTGGCGCCGCAGGCTTCGGTTCTGAAGACGACCAGGTACTGCCCCACTCCACTGGGCCGGGGAACGGCAGCTACCGCCGGGTCTATCTCCTCGTTTGCCCAATCGGCGATGGGGAAAGACGCACCCAGAGGGGCCGGGCCGCCGGCCAGCTTCACCCGCCTGCCATACACGTCGTGCTGGCTGCTCGTCTCCTGCTCCCACACCACCAGGAACTCATTTCGACTGCGGTTGTAGGCCAGGTCTGGCCCCTCGTGGCTTGCTGACCACGTGCCCTCGGCGATGAGGAAGTTGCTGCCCTCGGGTGCTCCCGAGTTCGACAACACCTGGCCTTCGATGTCGTCGGAGACGGAGCCCGAAACGTGACGCTCCCACACGACCAGGTATTGGTCCGCAGTGTAGGCATAGTCCACGGCTGGCTGCGTGCGAACTGCCAGGGCTGCGCCGGTGCCGATAGTGATCTCGCCCCCCTGGAGCTGGCCCGTGGCCGAGACGCGCCGGCCCCGAATGTTAGGCCGCGTGCCGTCGTCGTGCTCCCAGACCACCAGGTACTCATTCTGCCGGCTGTTGTACGCCACATCTGGAGAGCTTCGCTCCGCGCCTGCTCCAAACGCGATGGCGAACCACGGCCCGACGAGCTGACCGGCCTTCGAGACCCGCTGCCCGTAGATGTCGTCGTTGCCTGGCCAGTCGTTGCGCCACACCACCAGGTACTCCTCCCGCTGGCTGTTGTAGGCCACCGCCGGCTTCACCTGGTCCTCACTGAGATTGCTGATTGGGAAGTTGTCGCCGATGGGGCCGCCAGCCACGCTGGCCAGGGGGCCTCGGTAGCTGATCGCGCTGGCAGCGGCGCCCAGGTTCTGGGAGGATGGGCCGGCTGCAACCGAGCCGGCGATGAGTAGCAGCGTCACGGCAGTCAGCAGCGCAATAGAGGTCAACGAGGTCAATGGTGTACTAGTACGCACTTCTCACCTCACATCCTGGTCCTCTGCCGGAAAACCTTGCGAAGGTTCCACGTGACCCTGGCAATTGGGGCATTTTCCACCGACAAAGGCTGCTCCGTCCACGAGGTTCTCGCTGAACCTTCGCAAGGTTGGGTTGTGAATGAATCACGAAAGGATTTCCTTCATCTGGGTGTGGAATCCCCCAGCGCAGTGTGACAAACACAGGAATCGTGTCACTGCCCTTCTCCGGCGGGCGAGGGCAATACCGATTGTGGGCGCACTTTCAGCCACGGTCGCAATAGACAGCATTTCTCTACGGGTATATTTCCCCGGCAAACCAGGTGCGTGCCGGAATCCAGCCATTCCCACTGCCACCCCAGCCCTGATTGACCCAGAACTGACGGCTGTATTGGGTTGTGTACCAACACCAGATAAAGCACTTTTTCACCCGGCGCGACCACCATTGGTAGCCGTAGGCCAACGGGTAGTGGTTGAGCCACCCTGTGCCGATGATGGCCGGCGTCTTTCGGTGTAGAATGGAGTTGCGTGCGTACACACGCAGGCGGCTTTCGGTGATACCGAAGACATTGTAGTGTGTGACCAGTCTGGTGCCGGTGCGGCCTTTGAGGTAGTATGATGCCTGGTCCATGTCCCAGGGAAACGTGGGAGCGTTGCCAAAGGCACACCACGTGGCAATGTCCGCGCGGATTTCCCAGGTCATGTTCCGAACGCCGGCATCCATATAGACAGGTGCACGAGCATTCGCCCCGTAGCCGCCATTCTGGCGATAGATCCCCCAACGCGGCCGCCAGTAGTTCCAGAAAAGGCTACCGGCCTGGTAGTCCGCCCACCCGAACAGCATAGCCCAGGCGGTAGCGCCACAACCACTTGGGCAACTGGATATGGTCGGCGGCGGATAGAAGGTAATCTGTTTGTACATGCGTTGGTCATTGGTGCCGGCCCAGGCCCAATACGCAGCCCATGAGCCCTGTAGTCTGGGTGTGCTCTGGGTCCTGTAGACAGGCCCGGTCTCCGGGCTGTCTCCCCGTCTGGCCAGGGGCAGATAGACGGTAGCGTGAGGTTCAACGATCATAAACTTGACTACTTCTCTGATACCGCCGGAGCAGTCGATTGTCACGTCCAGGGGCAAATCTTCTCCGGGAGATGACTCCAGCACCGTAATCCTGTACGCCGGCGGCAGTCCATCCCGCGTCAGCAACTCGGTCTCGACATACGGGACGCCGGCCCCGGACAGCGTGATCGTTGGCGTTTGCGTCTCGGTACACAGCAGAGCCAGCGTGTAGGTGTCGCCTTTTGTCAGGCCCTCGCCAAATCGTGTCGAGAGACGTTCGATTTCCCACTCCTCGACGGCCTCGCGGTGCAATCCCTCCAGCAGAACGCCGTATGAATCTGCGTATTCCGTTTTCAGTTGCCCCCACGATTCCCAGGCGCCCAACTGCAGCGTTGAGCTCACCGGCCCAGTTACCTTCAACTGACCACCAGTCGGTGGGTTGGTGTCGTCAACCGTCGCTTCATCCGGCGTCCAAATGGATTCAGTCAGTTCGACGGGCTGATCGAGCCAGGCGGGGTCCAGTCCTGTCACCTTCACCAGCTCTGTTCCCACGGTGGCTACCAGATTGCCCTGCGCGTCCTCCGCAGCATAGGCCAGCGCATCCAGCTTGTAGAATTTCACGGCCGTCTTGCCGGCTTCCTGCGCCTTCCGCTCCAGTTCCTGGGTGGGCGATTCGCCGGTGAAATTCCAGTGGGCCATGGGAAAGTCGTGGTCTCCTGTGGCGACGATGATGAACCCAGCCGGCTCCGACTCAACCATCACCTGGTACTCATAGTACGCTACTCCCGCTACGTCTGGGCGATAGAGGGGGCGAACCATTGGTCCCAGGCGGGCCCGATCCCACCCTGGGGCAAAGTCACTGCCACGCATATTCTCCAGCAGTTGCCCCGCCTGACGCTTTGGACTGGGCTGGTCCGGCGTAGAGGTTGGCGTCACCGTCGGTGTCTGTGTAACGGCCCCGGTGGAAGTGGGTGTTGGGGTGGGCACTGGTGTCCCCGCTCCACAGGCCTTCAGACTGACGTCGTCCAGGCGGAAGGTGCTGGGCACTTCAGCGTCGGTGTGCACCAGGAAGGTCAGGGCGACCTCCATGCCGGCGTAGGCGTCCAGGTTGAGCGTGGCCGGCCGCCACTCGCCCCGAGGATCGGTGGCTGGCAGGGAGAGCAGGTTATCGGCCTGTTCATCGCCGTACTGCACGATAACTTCAAGCGCGTCATCGGGTTGCTCCATCTCGCTCTCGACCTGCCACCAGAAGGACAACTGCACGGGGCTGGCCCCCTCGGGGATGCCGACGAACTGCCAGAGTTCGCCGCCGGCCTCGTCCGCGCCGCCCAGCCACACACCATAGTCACTGTCCCGCCCTGGCCCCAGGCCCACGGCACCGTCGCGCCCCCACGGAGGGAGATCGCCGGTCTCGAAGTCGCCATTTTCCAGCAACTCCGTGCAATCCGCCGGCAGCGTCCCCGTCGGCGTGGGTGTGTCCGCCACGCGCGTGGTGGTGGGAGTAGCCGTGCGCGGCGGCTCAGTTGCGGTGGCCGTGGGCGTATCCTCTGCTTCAGGCTGATCCCAGAAGGCGATGCCGGCGTACTCGCCCGGCGGAATGTCCAGGTAGGACACCACGTTGTAGTTCTTCACGTAGCCCGGCGGCTCCACCTGGGCGCCGGTGGAGAAGGTGCCCGGCGGGTCTTCCTCGATGACGTGGTAGTAGGGGTAAGATTCCCCCGCCTCCCACACCAGCCTGAACACGCCGGCTTCGTCGGTGGTCATCTCCGTCAAGAACACGCGGCCATCCTCCGGCCACTCGTTGTCATCGCCCCACAACCCCACTGCGACGCCTCTCATGGGCGCACCCGGGTCCGGTGGGCTGCCCAGGTAAACGTGGCCGGCGAAGGTGTACATCTCGGGAGCCGGCAGGTGGTATGTCACGACCAACTGCGGCGGCATCTCCCCACCCTCCCGGCTCTCGAAGGTGCGGTCGTAGAGCGTCTCACCTTCGGGTCCCTGCAACATCAGGCCGTAGTGGGGCACGTTGTGCCAGGCGCGCACGATGTCGGTCACGTCCAGGCTCTTGTAGCCGGAGCTGGTATCCACCAGCGTGGCCAGGAAGGGCTCGCCCGTGGCCGGCTGGTTGTTCCACGTCACCCCCGACTCCGACCAGTCCTGGGTGACGAGGCCGGCGACAAGGTTGACGGGGTCTGCGCCCTCGCCATACTGGAGGAACACGTCCAGCCGGGCCGAATCGATGATGGCCTCGGCCGGCACCTCAGCCACCAGGTTGAAGCGGATCAAGGCACGCCCGATCTCGTTCTGCCCGCCGTAGTAGACGGGCAGCGTGCCGGTGTGGCCGAAGTTCGTGTCGGGCGACCCGGATTCGATGCCGGCATCGGCCACGGGGGCCAGGGTGACGGTGGTCTGGGTCAGCCCGGGGCCGCTGCGGCCGGCCTGACTCGCGATTGACCAAGTGGTCAGCAGCAGAGTTGTGATGGTTAGCAGCGCGATGATGATTCTTGTTGCCCCTACGCGTTTCATGTTCCTGCCCTTTCTCGCGACTGGGACACAGAGCCGACGGGCGGTGCCCTCTGCCCTCTGTCCGATGCTGTCCACACCGCATTCATTCGTCCGCATCCGCATCCGGCGGTGTGCCGGTCTGCCGGCGCAGGAAGTCAAACAGGTCGTCCAGGCCGGCAAAGCCCTTCCGCTCGCCGGTGAGCGCGCTCTCCAGCGACGCCCGCCAGACTCCCCTTTCATCCCCACTCACCTCGTCCACTACGCGCCATAGGCGCAGCAAGTATGATAGATAATCTGGGTGCTCTTCAGCCATCGCCCTATCCGATTCAGTTCAGGTACAGGTGAGAATCTTGCGAAGGCTATGCAGTCAAGATGCCCGGGTCGGTCCCCCTTGAGCACGAGAATGCTAGATAGCTGGATGGCTAGATGGCTGGTTGGCTGGTTGGCTTGCCGAATGCCCAGCCATCTAGCCATCTAGCCATCCAGCCATCTATGGTGCAATGGGCGGCCTCGTCCAGCCTTCGCAAGGTTCAGTATAGCACTTGGGTGTGAGGAAAACGTCTGGAAAACGTGAGGAGACGGCGAAAGTTGAACCCGGTCGCCTGATCATGTATAATGAAGATGCCCACTGAACCACCCTGTCCTGTGTCTTCCTGCAAGGAGGAGGAATGGGTCATCTAGCCATCCGACTGCTTGGACCCCTCCAGGTGACTCTGGATGGGAACCCCGTCACAGCTTTTGAGTCGGACAAAGTGCGGGCGCTGTTGGCGTACCTGGTTGTCGAATCGAACCGGCCACATCGCCGCGAAGCGCTGGCCGGCCTGCTGTGGCCCGAGTGGTCGGAGCGCGCCGCCCGCGCCAACCTGCGGCGCGCCCTGGCTAACCTGCGCAAGACCATCGGCGATCACCGGGCAACGCCGCCGTTTCTACAGATCTCCCGCCAGACGATTCAGTTCAACCGCGCCAGCGATGCCTGGTGCGACGTGACAGCCTTCACCGAGTTGCTGGAGGTAGAAGACGCTTCCCAACCTTTCGTTTGCCAGTTGGAGGAGGCGGTTGGATTGTATTGCGGGGACTTTCTCACGGGGTTCACCATCGGCGACAGCGCAGCCTTCGAGGAGTGGGGACTGCTCACACGGGAGCAGCTTCAGCGCCAGGCACTGGCGTCTCTGCATCGTCTGGCGGCCTATCACGAAGAGCGCAACGATTACGAGCGCGCCTTATCGGTTGCGTGGCAGCGGGTGGAATTGGCACCCTGGCAGGAGGAGGCCCACCGGCAACTGATGCGCCTGCTGGCGCTCAACGGACAGCGGAGCGCCGCCCTGGCCCAGTACCACGCCTGCCGGCGCGCCTTGGCTAGAGAACTGGGCGTTGAGCCATCCCCAGACACGGTCAGGCTGTACGAGCAGATCCGCGACGGTGAGGTGGCGGATATCCGCCTGGCCAGGTCCCGGACGTTGGCTCCCGCGGCCGTCATTTCCGAGACAGCGTTGCCGGCCCAGCCGGTTCTAGCAGCGCCGGTGCCGGACGGCCTTGCGCCGCCTGCGCTCTCCCCACGTAGTTCCGGTCGGCGGTTGGCCCGCGCGCGACCTGCCCTGCTCGCGGGGGCGCTCCTGGTTCTGGTCGTCGCGGCGGCGCTCATCTTGTTGGCCGGCAGCGGCCGGTTGGGCACAAGTTTTTCTCTCCAGAGGACGCGGCCGCACGCGGGTGTTGGCTGGCCCCCCGAGGCGGGCTTGCTCCTCCAGCGCTGTGATGGCATTGTGCCGCCGCAAATCTGCGTGGGCGACTTCCGAACTGGCCAAATCACACAGGTGACCGACAATCTGACGTTCGACGCGATTGGTGGTTTTGCCTGGTCGCCCGATGGCCAGGCGATCGTGTTCGACGCCGGCTCGGACATCGAGTTGGCACAACGACACGATCACAAGCTCTACACAATCCATGCCGACGGGTCTGGCCTGAAGCAGGTGACAAGCGGCGAATCGAACGACGTCATGCCGGCCTGGTCGCCCGACGGGCAGTGGATCGCCTTCCACCGCAGTTGCGGGTTGTGGATCGTCCACCCGGATGGTTCGGATGCACGTTCGCTGATGGGTATTCCGCAGAAGTTCTGCGTGGGAGCGATTGCGTGGTCACCGGACAGCCATCAGCTCGCATTTCTGTACAAAATCGATAAGGGCGTCGGCACGGTTGATGAACTATGGGTTATAGACGGTGATGGCGCTGCTCCTCGGGTGGTGCATTCCTTCGAGCGACCGGTAGCCGGCGGAATCCTGGCGTGGAGTCCCGATGGCCGGCAGGTCATCTGCCGGTGCGGATTTGAAGGGGACGAAGAGGTGTTCCTGCTCTTCAGCGCCGATGGCGCCGGTGAACCACAAGTGCTGAACGACGTTCCCTGGTCGTGGTTCGCTAACTTCTGGCCATGATGTGATTCTCATGGATATCGGTATGCCCGGCATGACCGGTCTGGAAGCGACGGAGCGTATCAAGCAGCAATTCGCCAACATCCAGGTCCTTCTGCTCACCGTCCACGACGACGAAGAGTATCTGTTCCGTGCTCTGCGAGTTGGCGCCTCTGGTTACGTACTGAAAGAAGCCGAGACGACCCAGCTCATACTGGCCATCGATGCCGCTCATCGCGGCGAGATGTTCCTGTACCCATCCATCGCCCGCCGGCTGGTGTACGACTATCTCCGGCGAGTCGGGGAGGGCGGTCGGGAGGAAAGGGAGCGTCTGGGGGAACTCACCGAGCGGCAGCGAGAAGTGCTACAGCTTATCGCCGAGGGCTTCACCAACCAGGAAATCGCCGACAAGCTGGTCATCAGCCCCTACACCGTCCAAACTCACCGCCAGAACATTATGCGCCGGCTCAACCTCCACAGCCGAACCGAGCTTATCAAATACGCCCTCCGGCATGGGCTGACGGAGTGAGTACTGCGTATTGCGTACTGCGTATTATCTGGACTCCGCACAGTACGCAATACGCAGTACGCAATACTTACCCCTGACCATACCGGTCACCCTCCAAGATACTGTCAAACTTGGTCGTTTTGGGGATAGACAACCAGGGTCATGGCGCGTATACTGGAAGCAGAGAAAAGGAACCGCAGCATCACATGGATGTGATGCATAACAAACGTCTGAGGAGGAAAACAATGACTGGCCTGGCATTCCTGGTCTTTCTTTTCGACACGCTTCTGGGTACGCTGATCTTCGTGGCTATCGCGGGTTTGATCAAGGCATGGGCCGAGCGCGAGGAGACCATCACCGAGGAGAGGGCGCCAGCCAAGCCTGTCGCCCCACGATCCGCTGAGTACAAAGCATAGTGCTCTCTTGAGCCTACCTCCAGGGGTTAGCAGTGACAGCTCTGCCTTTTATGTGCGCATGAACACGGCCGAAGCGGTTACTGCGAACCCACCACTCCCCATATTCCTCGCCCGCAGGTATCACACACAGCCAGGATAGCCTGCTGTGGGGGAAATCCCTGACACCACAGGTCGCGAACGACGGGAAAGCCCTGACACGGCTGAACCCGATTTGACGGGAAAACCCTGACAAAGATGCGGGATTTTCCTTCTACCGCCGGCACTGCTCGTATGATACAATCATGACGAACTGCTCGAAACCATCGTATGGACCTTGGGATGTTTTCACGGCATCCGGGTCCCAAGCGTAACCCTGCGTGAGGAGGTAAATCCATGCCTGAATTGCTCGAACAGGAAAATGTCCTCGTCCGCATGCAGGAGGACATCAAACGGGCGCTGCAGAAACCGGTAGAAGAACGGCGCTGGGCTATGGTCATCGACCTACGCAAATGCGTGGGTTGCCATGCCTGCACCGTCAGTTGCGTAGCCGAAAACAAGCTACCCCCCGGTGTCGTTTACCGGCCGGTGTTGGAGGAAGAGATTGGTAGCTTCCCAAACGTGCACCGGCGTTTCATGCCCCGTCCCTGTATGCAGTGCGAAGAGCCACCCTGTGTGCCTGTGTGCCCCGTCAACGCCACGTGGAAGCGACCTGATGGCATTGTGGAGATCGACTACGACCAGTGCATCGGCTGCCGCTACTGCATCACCGCCTGTCCATACTCCGCCCGGACTTTTGACACCGGCCACACGTACACCGAGGGCACGCCGGAGCAGATGGCGTACGAAATGTTGGCCAACTTCGAATACGGTCGGGAATGGCCGCGTAACGGAAGCTCACCCGAAGGCAACGCCCGCAAGTGCCAGTTCTGTCTGCATCGACTCGAAGAGGGTCAATTGCCGGCCTGTGTAACCACTTGCATGGGCGCAGCGAACTACTTTGGTGACGCCAACGATCCCGACAGTCTGGTCTCCGAACTCATCGCTTCGCCAAGCGTCATCCGGCTCAAGGAAGAGATGGGCACAGACCCGAAGGTCTACTACCTGGTATAACGAAAGGGTGTTCGTAGTCAGCCACGCAGCAGAGCGGAGTGGCGTCTAAACGGCACTCCACTTCGTTTCGTGCCTAACTCCGAACATCACGAGGAGGTTTGATATGAGCAAAACAGTACAACGAATCGCCTGGGTGGTCGCCATTGTGGGCTTTGTGGTTGGGTTGCTCGGTTTGTACCAGCGACTGACCTTGGGCCACGAGGCGGCCAACTACGGCTCCTACGTTCCGTGGGGCCTGTGGGTGGCGGCCTACATTTACTTCATCGGTCTGTCGGCCGGCGCCTTCCTGCTCTCCACACTAATCTACGTCTTTCAGATCAAGCGACTGGAGAAAATCGGCAAACTAGCCCTGTTCACCGCCCTGGTCACGCTGGTGGGTGCTATGTTCTCCATCTGGCTGGACCTGGGGCACCCCATGCGGGCGTGGCGGCTCCTTCTGCGCACCAACTTCCGCTCCATCATGGGCTGGATGATCTGGCTGTACAGCGCCTACTTCGTCCTGCTGGTGGTGGAACTGTGGTTCGCCATACGAGCAGATCTCGTAGCCTGTAGCGACGAGCCAGGCCTGAAGGGGGCGCTGTGTCGATTCCTGACCCTGGGTCGCAAGGACGTGTCCGCCAGCGCCATTCAACGTGATCGTAGAACCCTGCGCGTGCTGGGCAGCATCGGTGTTCCGCTCGCTGTGGCCTTCCACGGCGGAGTCGGAGCCCTGTTCGGCGTGGTAGGCGCTCGTCCATACTGGCACGGTGGCCTGGCCCCTATCACGTTCCTGATCGGCGCGCTAGCGTCCGGCGGTGCGCTGCTGGCGTTTGTGACCGCCATCTGGGGGCCGGATCGCGGCACTGAGGAACACCGCCAACTGGTGGTCTTCCTGGGCCAGATCGTCATGGGCCTGCTGGCGTTTGACCTGCTGTTGGAGTGGGCCGAGTATTCCATCGGACTCTACTCGGCGGTGCCGGCGGAGGCTCAAAGCCTGCGCTTGGTCCTGTTTGGTGAGTATTGGTGGGTCTTCTGGATCGTCCATCTGGGGTTGGGGGCGCTCGTTCCCCTGGCGCTACTGGCATTCCGGGGTCGCTCGCTGGGAGCTGTGGCAACAGCCGGCGCCTTAATCGCGATCTCGTTCCTGTCGGTGCGCCTGAACATCGTCATCCCCGGCCTGGCTGTAGAGGAACTGGAAGGACTACGCCGAGCATTTACCGGACCAGGATTGACGTTCGACTATTTCCCAAGCAGTATGGAGTGGCTGTTCTTTGTGTGGACGGTCTCCGTGGCCGGCCTGCTTTTCCTGATCGGCTATAACCTGCTACCTATCGTACGAACGAAGGAGGTGGCGTAAATGACTGACAAGACAATCAAAGCAAGCCCTGATACTAACGGCCGCCCGTTGAACCCGGAAGTGACGCGTCGCGATTTTCTGAAGACGACCGCGTTCGTCGGTGGTGCAGCGGCCATGGCCGGCGCTGTGCCCTGGACTCTGGACAAGGCGAGCGGCAAGCTGATTCCGGCCTCGGTCGTGGCCGCTAAGACGACGGGCTATCCGCTGAACGAGCCTGAGAACGTGATCTACAGCGTCTGCCTGAACTGCCACACCGCCTGTACCCTGAAGGCCAAGATTCAGGATGGTGTGGTGGTCAAGGTGGACGGCAACCCGTACAGCCCGATGAACCTGCTACCTCACCTGCCCGAGGACACGCCGCTGGCTGAGGCTGCCAAATTGGACGCCAAGATCTGTCCCAAGGGTCAGTCCAGTGTGCAGGTGCTGTATGACCCCTATCGCCTCCGCAAGGTGCTCAAGCGCGCCGGCAAACGCGGCGAGAACAAGTGGGTCACCATCGAGTGGGATCAGTTCATCGACGAAGTGGTCAACGGCGGCAACCTCTTTGGCGAGGGGGACGTGGATGGTCTCAAGGACATCCAAAAGCTGCGGGACCCTGACCTGGCCAAGGAACTGGCCTCAGACGCCGGTGCAGTAGCCAGCGGTGACATGACCGTTGATGAGTTCAAGACCAAGCACGCTGACCACCTGGACCTGCTCATCGACCCCGATCACCCCGATCTGGGGCCGGTCAACAACCAGTTCGTCTTCATGGGTGGACGTGTGGAGCACGGCCGCAAGGAGCTGGCCAAGCGCTTCACATACGACGGCCTCGGCTCCGTCAATTTCTACCTTCACACCACCATATGTGAGCAGAGCCACCACATCGCCTACAAGCAGATGTCGAACGGCAAGTCGCACATGAAGCCTGACTTCCTGTCAAGCGAGTTCGTGATCTTCTTCGGTACCGGTGCATTCGAGGCCAACTTCGGCCCCACACCCATGACCGAGATGGTGACAGACTCTCTGCTGCGCCACAACTTTAAGTACGCTGTGGTGGACCCCCGGCTGAGCAAGACAGCCGCCAAGGCGTGGAAGTGGATCCCCATCCAGCCCGGCGCTGATGCGGCGCTGGCATTGGGCATGATCCGCTGGATCATCGAGAATGAGCGCTACGACGAGACATACCTGCGGGCGCCCAACAAAGACGCCGCCGGCGCAAACGGTGAGACCACCTACACCGACGCTACCAACCTGGTCCGCACCGATGAGATGGTCTTCCTCAAGCCGGAAGATGCCGGCACTTCGGCTGGGCTCAGTACAGGCCTGACCCCGCCGGAAGGTGGCGACCGGGTCGTGCTGGTAGACGGTCAGCCGACGCTAGCCGGCGAGGCCACCCAGGCAGACCTCTTCGTCGACACCACAGTCAGTGGCATCCCCGTTAAGTCGGCCATGCAACTGCTCAAGGAACGCGCCGAGGAGATGACACTGGACCAGTATGCCGAGATTGCCGGCATCCGGGTGAAGGACATCGAGGAACTGTCCAGGGAGTTTACGAGCCACGGCAAGAAGGCAGCCGCCGAGTTGTACCGTGGTCCAGTGCAGCACACCAACGGCTACTATAACGCCCAAGCCATCATCACCCTCAACGTCCTCATCGGCAACGCCGACTGGAAGGGTGGTCTGATGACCGGGGGCAGCCACTGGCACGAGGACGGATCCAAGCCCGGCGCGCCCTTCCCGAAGAGCGTCATCAAGAGCGCGTCCGGCGGCCTGAAGAAGTTTGGCATCCACCTCAACCGCGAAAAGGCCACGTATGAGAAGAGCACCCTCTTCGAGGGCTACCCGGCCAGGCGACCCTGGTACCCCTTCACAGGTGAGCTGTACCAGAACATCATCCCCAGCGCCGCCGCCGGCTACCCCTACCCCATCAAGGCACTGTTCACCGTCAAGGGGACGCCGATTCTGGCCTCGCCGGCCGGCCACAAGCAGATAGAGATGCTGCGAGACCCGAAGATCATCCCCCTGTTTATCGCCTGCGACGTAGTCATCGGCGAGACCTCCATGTACGCTGACTACATCATTCCCGACCTGACCTACATGGAACGCTGGGGGGCGCCCCACATCACACCGGCCATGCTGACCAAAGTCAGCAAGGTGCGTCAACCAACAGTGGCGCCGATGACGGAGATCGTCACCGTGGACGGGGAAGAAATGCCTATCAGCATGGACTCCTTCCTGATCGCTGTGGGCAAGAAGCTGGGCCTGGCCGGCTTTGGCAAGGATGGTCTAGGTGAGGGCTTCGACTACAACCGGCCCGAGGACTACTACCTGGCTATGTTTAGCAACCTGGCCTTCGGCGACAAGGAGGACGGGTCCGAGCAGTTGCCGGCGGCCGACGAGGAGGAGATGCGCATCTTCCGCGAGGCGCGCCGCCATCTTCCCAAGGCGATCTTCGACGAGGAAAAGTGGAAGCGAGCTGTGCCCGAGGAGTTGTGGCCCAGCGTGGTGTACCTGCTGAACCGTGGTGGCCGCTACGCACCGGCCAGCAAGGCATACAGCGGCGACAAAGTCGGCCACATGTGGAAGGGTCACTGGAACCTGTACGTCGAGAAGGTCGCCAAGGGTCGTCATTCCTTAACCGGCGAGCGGTTCGACGGTCTGCCGAGGGTGGATCCCATCATGGATGCCGCTGGCAATGAGGTGAAGGACGACGGATTTGATCTGACCCTGATCACCTACAAGGAGATCACTGGCGGTCAGAGCCGGACCGTCGCTGCGCCCTGGATCCAGAGCGCAGTGATGCCGGAGAACTTCATCCTGATGAACAGTGTCGATGCTCGTCAGCGCGGGCTGAAGGACGGCGATCGTGCTCGAATTACATCCGCGTCCCTGCCCGATAGCAGCATTGAGCTGGGCGACGGTCGGACGTACGAGGTGGCCGGCCTGGTGCGGGTCGTGGAAGGTATGCGGCCTGGCACCGTGGCAGTTTCGTGGAGCTACGGCCACTGGGCCTACGGCTCAAACGACGTCGAGGTGGACAGCCAGGTCGTGAAGGGCGACGCGGCGCGAGCCAACGGCATCGTGCCCAATCCAGCCATGCGAGTCGATCCGGCTCTGGGCGACGTATGCCTGACCGATCCCATCGGCGGCAGCGCCAGCTTCTATGACACCCGTGTGCGGGTGGAAAAGGTGTGAGAATCGACCTTGTGATACGGCAACAGGGAGACCCGGAGGCAGCCTCGTGATGGGCGAAGGTCTCCTGACCGAGCCCCTCTGCGCCTCGGTCAGGAGACCTTCGGCGAACGATGGGGAGACCCAGAGGCAGTCGATGCCCGGTCTCCCTGTTGCTCTATTCACGGGAGATAGTTGGGATTCTCGGTGGGCAGCCCTTCGGCGTCTGCCGCTGCCAGAGGTGGAGCGCCGGACGGTAGAGCCAGACCCAGATCCTCAATTTGACCGTTTTTGACACAGTTTTGACATGATTGAGTCGCTGCTTTGACCTTCAGCCAGTAGAATGAGCGCGTGAAGCATCTCTGATCACGCCTCTGCGTGAAATCTTGACGCTTCCTGCTACTGGACTGCCGGTTATGGATTGGACCTGACGCCGGCACCGTCCTGTACATTCGAAAGGCGCTGGCGATGGCTTCAGCCATATATCACCCCAGACGACTGCCACCCGGTGGCCGCGT
>JBHHXF010000039.1:0-14780 GCA_046756905.1 Anaerolineae bacterium
AGCCAACTCCTTCACAGCAGGCTCAACAGAATCGTCAACGTGATCAGGCTGGCCAGTGTCGATATGAGGACGACGCTGGTGACGAAACGTGGCTTGGCGTTGAACTCGACAGCCAGGACCACGCTCATGACGGCGGTAGGCATGCTGGCTTGCACGATGCACACCTGGCGCGTCAGACCCTGCAACCCCATCAGGCCGGCGATTATGGCGGCCACTGCTGCTGCAATCACCAGCCGCGTCACGGTCGCCAGCCCGACGGTCCAGATTTGCCGGTCGAGGGTGGTCTTTGTCAGCTCAATCCCCAGGCCCAGAAGCAGCACCGGCACGGCGGCATCGGCCAATAAATCGATGGGACGGAATAGTAGGTTCGGCAGGTTGGTGATGCCGGCCACCCGCAAGGCCAGAGCGAGCGCCACAGCGTAGATCAGCGGCAGGCGAAACACATTCTGGAGCGCTTCGCGCGGGCCGGCATGGCCACGGGCTGCGATGTAGATGCCGACCGTATTGGTTAGCACCGAGGCGGTGGCAAAGAAAATCACAGCTCGCTCCAGACCTGGGTCGCCAAAGGCAAAAAGGTTTACCGGCAGACCGTAGTTGCCGCTGTTAATGAGCAAAGTTGTCAGCAGGAACGCATTGGATTGAACGGCGTCGAAGCGCAGGGCGCGCGTCATGCTCCAGGCAATCAGGCCGATGACAGCGCTGGTGATCAGGTAGAAGGCAACAATACGGCTGGCGTCTTGTGCGCTTAGCTCCGTCGTGAGCAGAGATCGAAAGACCAGGGCTGGCCCGAAAATGTACAGCACGGATCGGGACAGGGTCTGAACACTCAACCCCAGCCAGCGGCCGGTGAGGGCCCCAATTCCGATGATGATAAAGACAGGCAGAATAACGTCGATGAGGACGGCGGTGATGTTCACTGATCTTCTGAGGCGATTGTTTAGGTTTTTCTGTGGGGCACGAGCGGCGGTCAAGGAGTAGGTTGATGCCAGCGTACTGGATGACGGCGTGGCCCCCAATGACCAGGTATCTAACGACGTTGTCGCTGAAAAGCTTCAACAGATCTGTGAAGTCGGAGTTGACGAACATTGATGCCCTTGACTTTGCAGGCATGGACGATCAGCTCCCAAGCCGCAGCAAATCTGGCCTGGGGAGTTTGGGCCTGCCAGAATGTCAGGTCGAATGACCTGTCAAGCTCTTCGATTCTCCCTCTGCGTTCTGTGAATTCTGTCCTCATCTTCACCAGGGTTATGACAAAGTTTGCTATTCTGCGTTACAGTTTTCTTGCCAGCCAGGTCAATTATGGTTCAGTTCCTCGTCCTCGGTCTCCAGCTCTTCCACCTCGTCTAACTCGATCTGACCGTTCTCGGACAGATCGAAATCGTAGAGGGGGAGACCGATGTCGCCTTCCATCAGCAGGAGCTCGGCGAAGGCTTCTTCGGCTGCCTCTGCCAGACCGGGGTCTTCTGCCTGCATCAAAAGATTGAGAGTATCCCTGGCGCGCTCCCCGCCGATCTGGCCCAGGGCCCAGATGGCCGCCTCCTGTACCTCGCGATCGGGGTCCAACAGCAGGTCCAACAACGCCGGCACGGCCCGTTTGATCCTCAGTTCGCCGCCGGCCCGCGCCGCCTCGAACCGAATTTCGGGGCTGGGATTGTCCAGCTCCAACAGGATAGTATCACACCAGCACGAGTCGCTGTTGCGCCCCATGGCGAAAACTGCGCTGACTTGCATTTTGTGCGGTGTTTCATCGTAGGCTGTGCGAATCATCTCGCGGGTGTCAGCGTGGTCGTGATAGGCGATGGACTCCACCGCACGGCGTCGTACCTCGATGTCTTCGGATTCATCGTAGAAAACGTCTTGCAAGATGGTGCGTATGCGTTCAGCCGGGTCGTGGCCTAGCTCTTCCAGTTCGGCCTGGAGCACATACTTTCCGAGGGCTTGGGCGGCGCTAGCTCTAACACTTGCCGACAGGTCGTTGTCCAGCAGGAGGCAGAAGCGATCGATCAAATCGGAGGCCTCATCTTCCCACAGGCCGTCGATGGCCATCGTTCGGACGCCGGCGTCGGGGTCGTCCAACACGTGTCGAAAGATGCGCCGGAAATCGACGCGGAAGTTGGCTTCGGCAATGTCAACTAGATTTTCAATGATGTGACGCCGGCGTTCCACATGAATAGACGGCCACACTTCGGCGAATGCTCGCATGTTTTCGCGCGTTGATGCCGAAAGCGCGTACAGATGGGACATGCTGAGTTGTTCGCTGGATTGCAGATGTTCGAGTGCTTCAAGGAAGTCGTTGATTATCATATTCTTGTTCCTCAACGTCGCAACTATAATTGTAACACATTTGCCCCAGTTAGTCACGCAGTCGCTGGATGAATAAGGTCCGGGGCCCTCGCCTGCTGAATTGAGGGAAATCTTACGGGGTTGCGCAAACAGAAAGAATGGGGTACAATTCCCGTGGTGGTCATCACTGCCTGGGGATGTGGAAGACCCGGGCGATGGTGTGTGAAAGGGCCAATAGGTCATTTGACCCCAAGAAAGGATGACGCCGATGAATTCCCAACACTCTCCAGCGCAGGTGGCCGTGAACCTTGAGGCAACAGCGGACAGGCGCTTGCGCGGCCGCTGGCTCGTCATCGCTCGGGTGACGTGGGGCGCAGTTGCTGTCCTGACACTGAGCCTCATCGTCGCCAGTGTCCCCGTTCGCTTTGGATCGCTACGATCGGGCCATATCAACGCCGCGATCGAACAGAACGAGGCGGGTGAGATCGTGCTGTCGCCAACCCCTGACGGCCCGGCGGCCCTGGCTGGCATTGAGGAAGGTGACATTCTGGTCGCTGTGGACAGCATCCCAATCCGGCCGGGAATGTCGCTGGACGAGGTTCATCCGCTCCTCGACGGCGAAGTCGGCGCCCAGGCCACGATCGCCGTGCGCACCGGCGATGGGCCACTCCGCGAAGCTACCATCACCCTGACCGAGGCCGAGAATCTCCGCCCTCTGACGCAATATGGCCTCTCCGTCGACTTCGTCGCCCTGTATTTCTCGGCGCTCGACATCATTCTTGTGTTGGCATGGTTTGCCACCGGCGTGCTGATCTTTTGGCGCAAGTCAGAGGACTGGATGGGGTTACTCGTCTCGCTCGCGGTCTTGACAATGGGAGTGATGCCCACTGACTCCATAGAGGTACTGAACGACGCTCAACCTGCCTGGCGTTTGCCGGTCTTCTTCGTGTTGAGCCTCACTGCTGTATCCTTTCTCATGGTCTGCTATCTCTTTCCTGATGGGCGCTTCGTTCCCCGCTGGACGCGCGCGCTAACCGTCGTCTTCGGCGCGTGGGCGTTGCTCATGATCCCCTACCCTGACCTTAGTCCGTTCACAGGGCAGAGCTCGGCTAAGTTTCTGACGAGTATGGGCTGGTTTAGCACCGGCCTGCTTGCCCAAATTTACCGCTACGTTCGCGTTTCCAGCCCGGTGCAGCGCCAGCAGGCCAAGTGGTTCGTGTACGGCTTTGGGTCGACGATGCTGGTGATGCTTTTCGTTAGAATGGCTCCTACTATCATCCCCTCGCTCAGCCAGCCAGGCCTGCTAGGCTTCCTTTACGGCTTGCTCAGTACACCCGTTCGCTACTTCTCCATAATTATTTTGGCGGTGTGCATCGCCATCGCCGTTTTCCGCTATCGGCTAGATGACATTGACGTCCTCATCAACCGCACGCTGGTCTACGGTGGGCTGACCGGAGCGCTGGCGCTGGTCTACTTCGGCGGCGTCGTCCTGCTTCAGGGAGCCTTCCGTGCCCTCACCGGCCAGGAGTCCCAACTCATCATCGTCGCCTCCACCCTGGCCATCGCCGCTCTGATCCAACCGATGCGCCGGCGCCTGCAAGCCACCATTGACCGCCGTTTCTACCGCGTCAAGGTTGACTTCCAACAGGCTTTCCTGGAGTTCTCGCGTGAGGTGCGCACCCTCATCGACCTGTCCGAGCTGCTGCGCGTGCTGGTGGAGCGCACGACAGGCCTGCTGCACGTCCAATACGGCGCGGTCTTCTTGTGGAACGACGCCGATGGCGCTCTTCAACTGGCCCAGGCCCACAACCTGCCGCCGGGCGCGGCCACCAACCTGGCGCTGGAGGAGAGGATTTTGAACCGTGTCAAAGCTGGCGCTGCCGTCTCGCAGGCAGAGGACAGTACCTTTCCCCTGCTGGTGCCGTTGACCGCACCGCAGGCAGAAGGGCGTGACCTGGTGGGAATACTGGCCCTGGGGCCGCGGCTGGCCGGCCTGGGCTATAGCCACGACGACCGGGCGCTGCTCACCACTCTGGTCGACCAGGCGGGGACGGCCGTATACGTCGCGCAGTTGATCCAGGACAAGCAGGCCGCAGCCGTGCGCAAGAAACAGGCCGAAGCGGCCAGCGAGGCCAAGAGCGCGTTCCTGGCCAACATGAGCCACGAGCTGCGCACGCCGATGAATGCGATCATCGGCTACAGCGAGATGTTGATGGAAGACGCCGAAGACCAGGGGCAGGCGGGCTTCATGCCTGACCTGCAGAAGATCCACACGGCGGGCAAGCACCTGCTGGGGCTCATCAACGACATCCTCGACCTCTCGAAGGTGGAAGCTGGCCGGATGGAGCTGTACCTGGAGAGCTTCGACGTATCGGCGCTGATCGAGGACGCGGTGACCACCATCCGCCCGCTGGTGGAGCAGAACGCCAATACCCTGGAGGTGCACGGTGCCGACGATCTCGGCGACATTCGGGCCGACCTGACCAAGGTGCGGCAGGCACTGTTCAACCTGCTGAGCAACGCCTGCAAGTTCACCGAGCAGGGCACCATCTCGCTGGATGTGGCCCGCGAGACGGCGGACGGCGCCGATTGGGTCACTATTGGGGTGAGCGACACCGGCATCGGGATGAGCGCCGAGCAGATGGAGAACCTGTTCCAGCCATTCATGCAGGCTGAAGCCGGAACTTCGCGCAGGTTCGGCGGCACGGGGCTGGGGCTGACGATCACCCGGCACTTCTGCCAGATGATGGGTGGGGACATCACCGTGGAGAGCGAGTTGGGGGTAGGTTCGACCTTCACGATCCGGCTGCCGGCGGAAGTCATTGACGCGAAGGCTGAGCCGATGCCTCCTGCGGAGTCCAGATACGAACTGCTGCCGGAAGGCGCGAGTACCGTGCTGATCATCGACGACGACCCGACGGTGCACGACCTGATGCAGCGCTTCCTCAGCAAGGAAGGATTTCGGGCCGAGACGGCCTTCGGGGGGGAGGAGGGGCTCCGGCTGGCCAGGGAACTGCGCCCGGCCGCCATCACCCTTGATGTCATCATGCCGGGCATGGATGGCTGGGCGGTGCTCTCGGCACTGAAGGCCGATCCGGAACTGGCCGACATCCCGGTCATCATGCTCACCATCGTGGATGACAAGAACATGGGCTACGCGCTGGGGGCGTCGGAGTACCTGACCAAGCCCATTGACCGGGGCCGGCTGGCCGCCATTCTGAAGAAATACCGCTGCGAGCAGCCGCCCTGCCCGATTCTGGTGGTCGAGGATGATGCTGCGACGCGGGAGATGCTGCGGCGCATGCTGGAGAAGGAGGGGTGGGTGGTGACCGAGGCCGAGAATGGGCGCGTCGGGCTGGAGCGTGTCGCGGAGAGCCGGCCGGAGGTGATCCTGCTGGATCTGATGATGCCGGAGATGGACGGATTCGAGTTCGTGGAGGAGGTGCGCCAACAGGAAGCATGGCGGTCGATCCCCATCGTGGTGGTGACGGCCAAGGACCTTACCGAGGAGGACCACCGGCGTCTGAGTGGCTATGTGGAAAAGGTCCTCCAGAAGGGAGCCTACAGCCGCGAGGAGCTGCTCACCGAAGTCTCCGAGCTGGTGACAGCCTGCGTCCGCCAGGGGACGGCCGTCAAAGCGTAGTCCTTAGTCAAGACCTTCAGATAATGCTTCGTGCGCGTAGTAACGATTTCAATCGTTTTGGCGGGTTGAACGACTGAAGTCGTTACTACGCCAATCGGAAGAAGTAACACACTATGAAGATGCACAGACGGCCCTTCCCCCCCTCTAACTCCCCCCAGAGGGGGGAGAACAGGCTTCCCCCCCTCTGGGGGGGATTGAGGGGGGGCCAGCGGTGTGCGACTTTTTCCGTCTGGCGTTACTACGAATCCCAAAGGGAGGAGACCGATGTCTAGGATACTTTTAGTCGAAGACAACGAGATGAACCGGGACATGCTGTCGCGGCGCCTGAAGCGTAAGGGCTACCAGGTCGTCACTGCCGTCGATGGCGAAGAGGGCGTGGCCATGGCCCAGTCCGAAGCCCCCGACCTGATCCTGATGGACTTGAGTTTGCCCGTGCTGGATGGTTGGGGAGCGACGCGGTGGCTGAAAGCGGCGCCCGAGACCCGGTCCATCCCGGTTATCGCACTCACGGCCCATGCGATGGCCGGCGACCGGGAGAAAGCGATGGAGGCCGGCTGCGACGACTATGACACCAAGCCGGTAGAGTTGCCTCGGCTGCTGGCGAAGATGCAGAAGTTGTTGGAGAAAGAGGGCACGTAATGGCTCGGAGAGATTACTCTCTGCTCGTCGTAGATGACAACGAGATGAACCGCGACATGCTGTCCCGCCGCCTTGAGCGGCAGGGCTACATCGTTTCTGTTGCGGAAGATGGCCGGCAGGCGTTGGATATGCTTGTCCTGAACAAGGCCGAAGGGGTCAAGGCGCAAAACTTCGACCTGGTACTACTCGACATCATGTTGCCCGGAATAAACGGATATCAGGTGCTGGAACGCATGAAGGCTGACGTTACCTTGCGTGACATTCCGGTCATCATGACGTCCGCTCTGGGCGACAGAGAGAGCGTCGCACGGTGTATTAAAATGGGCGCAGAAGACTATTTGACGAAGCCGTTCGACATGGTGGTGGTGAAAGCCCGGGTAAGCGCGTGCCTGGAGAAGAAGCGGCTCCGCGACCAGGAACAGTAGAAGGATACGGGGTGATACGGTGAACTGGGAGGCCATGGGCGTAATCAGCGAACTGCTCGGTGCAATCGGCCAGATTGCCATTGCCGGCGTAGCTGTTTACATAGCATACCGGCAATGGATAGAGAGCAAAGAAGATGCACTGGAGCAAAAAGAACTCACTGAGAAGATAGAAAGAAACAGGCAGGCTGCCATGCAAGAACAAGAGCGGATCATTCGCAGTCAAAGCCTGGATGCTTACTTTGAAGGCATCTCAAGCCTGTTGCTCAAAGACGGCAAGCCTGACGCGACGGCTCAGAAATTCGCAAAGGGCCGCACAGATGCTCTACTCAAAATCCTCCAACCTGATGAAAAACGAAATCTGGTTGCATTTCTGTATGGCAGTGGGCTCATCACTGTGAATGAGAATAATGATGCGCCCGTTATTGGCCTTTCAGGCAGTGACTTGAGTGGGGCGGATTTGCGCGGGGCAACTCTGCGTATGTCGAGCCTAAACATGACGAACCTGCGGGGGGCAGACCTGCGGGGGGCAGACCTGTGTGATGCATACCTGCGTGGGGCGGATCTCCGAGGGGCGAAACTGCACGGCGCAGATCTCAGCATGGCCAACCTGCATGGCACAATCCTGAGTGTGGCTGATTTGAGTGAGGCCGACTTGACTGGCGCTGACCTTAGTGGAGCGGATTTGCGTGAGGCAAACTTCAATGGGACGTACTTAAGCGAGGCCGACCTGAGCGGCGCGATGCTGGGTGGCACAGACCTGAGTGGAACCGATCTACGTGGGGCGAATCTGAGCGGGGCATACTTGAGTCAGGCAAATCTGAGTGAGGCCGACCTGAGTGGAGCGCACTTGATCAATCTTGTGAGCATCAGCGGTGCTGACTTAACAAACGTGGAAAACCTATCTGAAGAGACAAGGGGGTATCTTTGCTCCATTGCAACCGGCACCCATTCGGTGACAAAACGAGACACACGAGCAAGTCTAAACTGCCCCTGAGGCAGTCATCAGTGATCAGTAATCAGTTTAGTTCTCCCAGGTTCTCCTTGATTTGGCAATGGCACATTAGAACCGCTCCCGCCGGATCCCTTCGGCAGGCTCAGGACAAGCGCCAGATCCGGCGGTTGAGCAGCACGAATCCGTGGTGATTTCGTCGCCTTTGGCCTGGATTTGACAATCCAGGCCGAGCGGAGTCCGTAATGTGCCATTGTCAAGTTAATACCTCTTTCAGAACAGGTGCTCATCCGTCAGATGGGCGCCTTTTGCCGGCCCGCTCACCAAGACCTCCAGAACCCCGTCGATTTCCGCCAGTCGTGCGCGGACGTCAGATTCGTGCTCGGTCTCGCAGATGAGGTGCACGTTCGGGCCGGCGTCCAGCGTGAAGTAGACGGGCAGGCCGGCGCGCCGCCATTCCTGCACCGCGTGAATCAGACGAACGGTGGCCGGCGCCCAGTAGTAGATGGGTGGGCGAGATGTCATTGCGACCACGTGGAGCGAGATTGCATCCGCTTCGGCGGCCTCGCCCAGGGCCTGGATGTCGCGGTTGCGAATCGCCTGTCGAACGGCCTTGAGGCGGGCCGGTAACTCCGCCAGGCGGGTAGTGAAGTGGGGACTTGTCTCGGCCGCCGTGTGGCCCTGGCTGGAGCCGATGCGCTTCTCCTGGCGGGAGACGATGGCGACGATGTCGCGCAGGTCCCAGTAGTCGGGTGTGTGGAGGGTGAAGGCGAAGGAAGCGGTTTGGCCTCCGCCGGCCTTCAGCTCGACATAACCATCTGGAATCGAACGCGCAGCAGAGCCAGAGCCCAGACGCGCCAGCTCGGTCATCTCGCGCTCGCTCAGGTCGATGTTCAGCGCGGCCGCGCCGGCCACCGACAGCGCAGCAAAGGCCGCGGCCGATGAGGCGATGCCGGTCCCCATGGGGAAGTTGTTTTCGGACACGACGCGCGCGTGGCTCTCCGTGCCGGCCAATCCTCGGATACGGTCCAGGTGACGCGAAACGCGAATCCTGGCAGCACCGGTGATGGGCAGGCCATCAATCACCAGCGTGTCACGGGTGAAAGCCAAACCGAACTCCACCGTGGTGCGCGCCCATGCCCCACTCAGGTTCATTGAAATCGAGTTGTTGAAGGGGATATTCAGCCTCGGATCAGCATTCCCCCAGTACTTGACAAACGCGATATTGCTCGGCGCAACAGCCGTCGCTTTCATACTAAATACCCGACCCAGATCCCCTCACAAACTGCATTGACAATTGACAGTTGACAGTTGACAATTGACCATTACCTAGCGTTCTCTGGGCCAATTGGGCAGCACGTAGGGGATTCGGCTTGCCGGCGGCGCTGGGTCCAGTAGGTAGACATCCACCCAACGATACCAGAGTTGCAGGTTGTCTTCGTCAAAGCCCAGGTCGATGTGCTGCCCACGAATTCGGCCGCCGGTATCGCCGGCCACCGCCACGCCGTAGCCTGGCACATACAGGCTCTGCCGCAAATTGATGACCTGCGGGTCCACAGCCACAATTCCCTGCCGCGCCTGCCAGCCCAGTCGAGTGATGCCGTAGGCCGGGTGATCACGCGATTTGCCCGAAGTTGCGGCTGAATAGGAGGTGGCGAGCACGCGCATCTTGCGCCAATATCGCTGGGGGCCTTCTGGCGTATCGACTGTCTGCCAGACGATTTGCGTGCCATAGGCGATGATTTCTGGTGTTGGGTTCTCCTCCACCCACCAACTGGTGGTTTCCCGCGATACCTCTTCGCCATTCTCGAAGACGACGCGGGTTCGCCGGCGACGGGTGCCAGGATCGCCGGCCTGCAGCAGGCTGCGTGAGTCCAGCGCCAGAGCGTCGTCGGCCTTCCAAACGGTCTCGAAAGGAATCGGCGCCTCTTCGTACACGAACTGCTCTGTCACGCGGCGGACGTCAACAGTCTGGCCGGTTGTCAGGGCGGTATCCACCGACGGCTTCGTGTAGTCAAGCTCGCCAAGTGTGACGCCTTCCTGGGTCAGGACGCCGGCCACTGTCTCAGCCCGCGTGCGGGTGTGCAGCTCTCGTCCATCCACCAGGATGCGCACTGGCTGGGAGCGCTGGATGGTGACGCGAAGGCCGGCGCTCATAGGCACGTCTAGGGGCAGGCTGACCGCGTCGGCCAGGTAGACAGGGATGCCCTTTTCTGCCAGTGCTTCGCCCACCGTCGAGGCTGTCGTCCACAGTTGAGCCGACAGGCCGCCATCCGATAGGGAGAAGGGGATGGCGCGATGAACGCGAATCTCGACGGGGTGGTTGTTGGGAAAAGGCGTTTCCGGCACCCACGTCTTGCGGTTCACCGACACCCGGTCGAATGGCCGCAGCTCGAGGCCGGCATCCAGGAGAACAGCCGCCGGCGATGCAGCGTGTGTGTACTCCGTATTGCGCCGGCCATCGGCCAGGAGCGTTACTGCACGCGCCCGCCGAATCGCTATGTCGGTCGTCTGCTCCAGCGGCGTGTCGAGGGTGGGTTGCAGGATGTCTTCCGGTCGCAGGACAATGCCCTGGTTCTCCAGGAGTTGTCCGACGGTCGTCTGGTGGGTGCGGACGTGGGTCGTCTGGCCGTCGATGGTGAGGCTGATGGGCCGGCCGGTCCAGCGGTAGCCCAGGGTCATGAGGCCGGCGGCTGCCAGCACGGCGATCAATGCGAACAGGCCCGGTTGAATCTGGCGCTGCAGGGATTGAGCAGGCTGCCGCAGTTGTGACTCGATGAGGACTGTTTCAGATGACACCGGGGCTTCCCTGTCAGCGATCAGTAAACAGTGATCAGTGACCAGATGAACTGCTCCGAAAATAGTTGGCTGGTTGGCTAGATGGCTGGATGGCTGGGCACTCTGCAAGCCAACGAGCCATCTAGCCACCTAGCATTTTCGTCATTCAGGGTGAACGCAGTTCGTGACGACTGCTTACTGATTACTGTTTACTGATCACTGTTTACTGATCACTGATCACTGGTTACTGATTACTGAGAAAGGCCGTGCACCCCCTGTCGATAGGGATCCCACCGGCTTATCCCAACTAGCCAGCTCCGATCAGGCACTCCTGCGGCACCCGGAAGGGACCGCTTACCGCTGCTTCCTCCCGGACCTGACGGGGTTCACGGGCTTCCGCCGCGCAGGACCCAACCTTCAACACCGCTTGGCCGGAACAGTCCCGGCGACCCACCACCTCGAGGGGGAATTCGACCCCGCATGAGCGGTTTTCGGGTACAGGGCACCGCTAGCGCCCCGCCTAGCACGGCCGGCCACAATAGTACTGGAACAGACCGCGAATGTCAAATTGAATAGGGGCGAGGAGGTCGGATTGGTGGTCCGTCGTACAAACCAACTTGCTTGCCGACCTGCCTCGCCCCTACCAACCACCCCATTTGTTCCGGGCGGTGTTCCAGGCGGAGAGGGAGGGATTCGAACCCTCGAGGGCTTTCGCCCTACGCGCTCTCCAGGCGCGCGCACTAGACCGGACTATGCGACCTCTCCGAGAGCTATGGCGGAGGGGGAGGGATTTGAACCCTCGAGGGCGTTAACCCTACGCGTTTTCGAGACGCGCGCACTCGACCAGACTATGCGACCCCTCCTGGCTGGTTCAGAATTCTAGCATAGATAGTTGGTCTCAGCAAACGTCCAGCGATGCTTTTCACGGGTTGGCAAGGAGAGCCAAGAGGTGGTAGAATAGACGTCTATCATTCGGTTCGTAGTAAGGCACGTAGCGGAGCGGAGTGCCGTTCGTTCTGACGCCACTCCGCTTCGCTACGTGGCTTACTACGAACGACGTGGCTTACTACGAACGACGTGGCTTACTACGATCGGCGTACTACGGGTGGGTAAAGGTGTGAGCGCTATTGCGGTAGAACGGCCGGAGACGATCGGATACACGCGTTTGCTGCGGGAGAATCCCCAGTTCCGCCGGCTGTGGCTGGGCCAGGTCGTCAGCAACGCTGGCGACTGGTTCAACAACATCGCTGTCCTGGGGCTAGTCCTGCAACTGACGGACTCGGCAGCGGCTGCTGGCTGGGTGATCATCGCCCAGCAGATCCCGTCGTTCTTTCTTAGTCCGGTGTCGGGCGCCATCGTGGATCGGTTTGATCGCCGGCGTGTAATGATAGCCGCCGACGTGCTCCGGGCAGTGATCGCTATGGGCTTCTTGCTTATCCGCCGGCCTGATCAGGTGTGGATTGCCTACGTGCTGGGGGCGGGATTGATGATGCTATCCTCCTTCTTCGGGCCAGCCCAGACGGCGGCGATTCCGAATCTGGTGCGCCAGGACGCTTTGATCAGCGCCAACGGTCTGGCCGGCTCCACCTGGGGCGCCATGTTGGCCATCGGCGCGGCCATCGGGGGGCTGGTGAGTGCCTACCTGGGACGGGACGTGGCCTTTGTGATCAACGCCGTCTCCTTCCTGGCGTCAGCGGCGCTGATAAGTTCGATCCGGGCGTCGTTTCACGAACGTGGCGGTGAGGGGGACGAGACCCGGCAGCACATTCCTGTATGGGCGGGGTTCGGCGAGGCGTTGCGCTATATCGGCCGCCGGCCCGGCGTGTGGACGCTGTTGCTGGTGAAGGCCGGCTGGGGGGTAGGGGGCGGCATCGTGCTGCTGCTGAGTGTGTTCGCCACCCAGGTGTTCCAGGCCGGCGACAACGGCATTGGGTTGCTGTATGCCGCACGCGGGCTGGGCGTGCTGCTGGGGCCGTACGTGATACGCATGTTCGTGGGTAACGACTTCAGGCGCATGCGTCGAACCATCTCAGTTGCCTTTGCATTTGTCGGCGTCTTCTACTCGCTTTTCAGCCTGGCGCCCACGCTGGCGCTGGCCATGCTCATGGTGACAGCCAGTCATTTCTGGGCTGGCACCGCCTGGGTCCTCAGTTCGACGATGCTGCAACAGTTGGTGCCGGACCGGCTGCGGGGTCGTGTGTTTGCCATTGACAATGGACTGGTGATGCTCACGATACCCTTGTCAACCCTCGTGGTGGGTCATGCGTCGGAGGTTTTTCACCCGCGTGTGGTGGCGCGCGGCACAGCGGCGACCTTTTTTGTCACGGCCGCGCTGTACACCGTGTTGTTGATCAGCACGAAACAGAGAAATCCAACGGCCTTCTTTGAGCCCGGCGCTCAACCGCCGGAGCATGAGTTCATACCTTGAGGTGAGATGATGCTTCGACTACTACTGGCGCGGCATGGCGAGTCGCAGTGGCAGGTTCTGGGGGACGAGGCCGGCCCCAACAGCGTGCTGACGGAGCTGGGCCGGTTCCAGGCTGACCGTCTGGGGCGCTGGCTGGCCGGCCACTTCGAGGTGGATCACATCTATGCCAGCCCGCTGCGCCGCGCTCAGGAGACGGCGCAGTCGGTGGCCGGGCATCTTGGTCTGGCGGTAGAGGTGCACGGCGACCTGGCGGAGTCGGCGTTTCTGGTGCAGCCAAAGCTGCCGGCCTTCTCATCGCCGCTGGAGACCGTGGATGGGGGGTTCGCCGATGAGCTGCCGTCACACAAGGACTATCGGCTTTTCAGGTCGCGGGTGGCCGGAGCGCTGAAAGACATCCTGGGCCGGCACGAGGATGGGACAGTTCTGATCGTGGCGCACGCTGGCACGATCGGGACGGTGTTCCGGCTGCTGCTGGGAAGCGACACTTTCACCGTCAACGTGGGCAACACGACGCTCCACAGCCTGAGGTGGAACGGCGGTCAGTGGCACATCGAGTTCGTCGATCGCTGGGATCACCTGCGGGGCTTGTGAAGACCGCTTGCCGGTGCTGGACATGATGTTGGGCGGCGCGTGCAACCCACGAGGGATCACCACCGGCCGTCAGCCGCAGCGGGGAGCAGGTGCGCTTGGAAGTGAGCTAGCGATCCGCTGTCGAGAAAGGGATATTGCTGATCACTGGTGTGCTTCCATGTACGCACGCAACAGGGAGTTTATGCGGGTTTGATATCCCTTACCTTGTGCACGGAACCAATCCAGAACGTCGCCATCCAGGCGGATGGTGACCTGCTGCTTGCGGGGGGCTGGCTTGAGCCCACGATGCACTACAGCCTTGGCGAACATCTCCGGTGTAATCTCGGGTATGTCCGATAGATCAATATCCTCATCCTGGAGGGCATCGAGCCGTTCCCAATCAGTCAGCGATTGCTTCAAAGTAGATTCTCTGCTCATATTTTGTCGCCTTGCGGGCTGATATGATGCGTGTCACACTTTCATGCTCAGTGTGAACAACGGCGATCACGCGTTCCTGTAGTAGACCGAGTGAGACAAATCGCCGCTCAGCGTAGTCGAAGCGGTCATCCTCCATCATCACCGTGTTGCCTGCAAAGATTTCGGCGGCATCACGAAAGTCAATGCCATGTTTGCGGGCGTTGATGATGCGTTTCTGCTCATCCTACTCGAACCTCATAGCCCAAGTATAACTGCAAATTGTCGTTACTGCAAGTTGATGTTCTGATGCGTGGCGCCCGCTCTACAGCGAAGATCCCTCGCCGCGCGGCTCCCTCAAGCGTCAATGGCCGGCCACCAAGGCTTGGGACCTTGATCAGCCAGGTCTATGACGGCTCGCGCTTTAGGCGAACGCGAAGCGTGTGGGCTGGAGGCGCATGTTAGGAGGGTCTTCCATCTCCAAAGACCGACTGTCGGCTTTACCTGCTGTCAAGTGTGGACTTTGTTGTCCAA
Organism: Anaerolineae bacterium; assembly: GCA_046756905.1. Taxonomy (GTDB): domain Bacteria; phylum Chloroflexota; class Anaerolineae; order Epilineales; family JAANWY01; genus JBHHTZ01. Next base: position 14,664 of record JBHHXF010000039.1, read on the forward strand.
CAATAGCGTCAAATAGCTATCACGCTTGATCGGCACGCTGCCACCACGCGAATGTTGCCAGGAGGCCGGCGAGGAAGGTCAGCAACACCAAAACGTAGCTGTGCATTCCAACATGCT
>JBHHXF010000040.1:0-14777 GCA_046756905.1 Anaerolineae bacterium
GACGTGTCTGGCGCCGGCCATCTGGTTCCGTGATCGGGAATTCGCTGTGGTCGAGATGGTGCACTTCTTCGAGGCCACGTTTCACGATGCGCAGGTTGTCCTCCACCACCTGGGCACCCTTTGCACCGAACTTCCTCTGCAGTTGGGTGTGGATGGCCTCGACTAGGGTGTCACGGTCCAGACCATGCTGTCCCAGCAGGGGTGACGCTCGGAAGAAAGCGCCCTGGAACACGTTACCCTGCATGCGGAGCTGAAGACCGGGGTCTGTGGCTTCCTCGCGGGCGATCTTGAAGGCGTCCAGGTAGTAAACTTGATAACCCTTCTTCTTGATTTCGCGCTGAGCCCAGGGCGGGATCGATTCCCACACATGCTGCGCGTCTGTATCACTATGCTGCCAGATGAATACACCCCCCTCCTTCAGGCCGGCCAACGGGTTCGAGTTCTTGAACACGTTGGGGTCGGGTGACATAACAACGTCTACTTCTTTCAGTTCGCAGTTCACCCGGATGCGTTCGGGCGCGAAGGCGGCGTAGAAGGCCGTGGGCTGCCCCTTCTTCTCGGAACCGTACTTCGGGTTCGCCTTCACGTGGACGTTCAGCAGGTCGTAGATGGTGCTGGTCAGGTTGAGGCCGGTGGTGATAGCACCCCATCCGCCGATGGAGTGCATCCGCACTGCCACAGCGCCTTCAGGCAGCAGATTGGGATTCTCCGACCCCTTGATGCTGAGCTCGCGCAGGTGGGGATAGTCGCGCAGCAGCTCTTCCTGGAGCTGACGCCGCGACTGATAGGGCGTGTCGTCGTCCACGAAATCAAAGCCCAGGTAGAACAGCCGGCGCTGCGGGCCGTCCGGGAGCATGTTCTCCACAGCCCCGATCAGTTGTTCGGGCTGCAAGTCCCGGCTCCCCATGCCGTAGCTACCCGAGTAGAGCGGCGGCCGGCGTGTCAGGCTGCGGATCACGGGATGCTCTGGGTAAGGCAGTTGGTAGGTGCCGGCCTTGCGTCCAGCCGCCGCCCGGCCATTCTCGACTGACTTATCCAGAGCCGCTCGTATTTCGCGCACCAGCGGCAGGTCCTCAGCCAGCGGCTGGTCGGTGCGCTCCAGCACGGCCACGCCTTTCTTGCCCATCAGGGCAGCGACGATCTCCGGGCCCGGGAACGGGCGGTGGAAGATCACGTTGAGGACACCGACCTTGAGGTCCCGAGTCTCCCGCAGGTAGTCGGCCACAGCCTCAGCATTCTCCACCATAGAGCCCATGCCGGCGATCACATACTCGGCGTCTTCCAGCCGGTAGCCCTCGATGAAGTCGTAGCGCCGGCCCGTTAGCTCGGTGTATTCGTCCAACACCTGGCGAGCGATGGGCCGAACGTGGTCGAAGTAGAAGGGGCGCTGAGCAGCCACTCCCTGGGCGTAGCTATCCTGGTTCTGCACCACGCCTACCTGAGCCGGGTTATCCACGTCCCACAGCTCGGGGATGCGCCGGCGGGTGGGGCCGAAAACGATGCGCTGGGCCGGGGTGGGGCACTCAATGATGTCGTCCGGGCTGCCCAGGAACTCGGCCACCAGCTCGCGTTCTGGGATGTAGACAGCCTCCAGAACGTGGCTCGTCAGGAACCCATCCTGGGCATTGATGCCGGGGGTGAGGGAAAGTTCGGCGATCTTACGGGCAATAAGGCACAGGTCGGCGGCGTGCTGGGCATTCTTCGCGAAGACCTGGAAGAAGCCGGTGTCGTCCACGGCGTGGTAGTCATCGTGGCCGGCGTGGACGTTCAGTGTGTGCTTGGTCATAGCCCGGCACGCGACGTTGAGAACGTACGTCAGGCGCTTACCCACGGCGGCGTACAGAGATTCGTGCATGTAGGCAATGCCCTGGCCCGAGCTGAAGTTCACCGAACGCAGGCCGACCATGGACATGCCGGCTGTCATGCCGGCGGCGGCGTGCTCCCCCTCCGGCTCGACGAAAATCAGCGGACTTCCGAAGGCGTTGAGTTGGCCGCGGGCGGCCGCCGCAGCCCACCCTTCGCCCATCTGGGTGGATGGGGTAATCGGGTAGGCGCCGGCTGCTTCGCTGGCTGCCGTTTCAACCATGACGACGGCAGTATTGCCATCGACGGTGGTGCGAATGCCGGGGTATTTGGGTTGATGCCCATTTTTGGAACTCATTGAGGACTCCTCTCTCTCCGATAGTGATAGCGATAGCGATAGTGATAGGGGCAGGTCGCTGTCGCTATCAGCTATCGCTTGGGGTCAGATTTCGTAGCGTTCCAGCAGCTTGTTGATGGACGGCGTGCCGTTCTGCTGCCGCGCGGCTTGGATCTCCTGCCGGCGGATCCGGTCGTAGCGTGGTGCCTCCGGGTTGGCATAGAACAGACCCAGCGGAACGGGATAGTCGCGCTGCGAAAGCGCGAACGCCTCTTCGCGATTCAGAGGGTCGTGCTCTATCGTGCCGGCCGACCGCCGGACAAGGCCATCACTCACCGTTACGCCCCTTTCGTGCTGGAGGTAGATGACACCTTCAGTATTGCTTCGCAGTCCTTCGTAAGCGTCGGGGTTGTAGACCGGACAGCGCTGCAACACCTGGACGAAGCCCATGCCGGGATGATCGAAGGCATTGGCGATGGTGTCGTACAGGTGCTGCGGCACCCAGTCGCCGGCCCGGGCCACATAGGACACGTTGGTGGCTCCCAGGGCGATGGTGATGGGCTGAATGGCCGGCAGGTATGATCCAGACGGTTGGGTGTTGGTGGCGAATCCTTGAGATGTGGTCGGGGAAGTCTGCTTCTTGGTGAGGCCATAGATCTGGTTGTCCAGTAGCAGAACAGTCAGGTTGACGTTGTACCGCAAACCGTGCATCAGGTGAGACATGCCGATACTCAGGCAGTCACCGTCGCCGGTAATCACGAAGATGTGCAGGTCGGGCCGGGCCAGGGCCAGGCCGGTGGCGATGGCGATAGGCCGGCCATGCACGCCGTGGAAGCCATAGGTGTTCATGTAGTGAGGGAAACGACTGGAGCAGCCAATCCCTGATACAAAGACCACCTTCTCCGGCGGAATTGCACGATCCCGCAGCAATCGCTGGCAGGCTGTCATGACTGCCAAATCACCACATCCACTACACCAACGTGGTTCATTGGCGCTCTTGTAATCATCCAACTCAAAAGTTCGAGCCTGTCCGTTGGTAGGCAATGTTGAAAACATCACTTTCCTCCCTACTACTCCACCAATCGCGCCTGAATCATCTGATAAATCTCCACAGGTTTCAAAGGCTGGCCGTATACATTAGACCAGGAATCCACATCCACCAGGGTTTCAGCCCGAAGCAGCGTTGCCAACTGGCTATACCGCCGTGGGCCAACGCCATTTTGCGGGTCCGAGTAGTTGATCTCCACACACACCTGCTGATCGAACTGCTTGAGAAGCTCTTTGATGCCTGGTGCCAGAGGGCTCAGGAAACGGAGGTGGAGCGAAGAGACACTGTACCCTTCAGCCTGAGCACGGTTAACAGCCTCCTCGATAGCTCCACGGGTACTGCCCCAGCCGACGAGCAACAACTGGCCGCTGTCCTCACCAAAGACCTCCGGCGGACGTAGGCTCTGTTGGAGAACCTGGAGCTTGCGGCTGCGCATCTCGTGGCTCCATTGGTTGACTTCCGGATCGTAGGAGACGTGACTGTTACTGTCATGATTGAGGCCTGTCACGGTGTGTGTACCCCCTGGCTGGCCAGGAATAGCTCGTGGTGCAATACCCGTCGATGTATCCCAGTCGAAAGGCTTGAAACCAGGTGTAACCGGACGAAGATCGAGAGCGTCTGCCGGCGGCTCATCCGGCTCGACTGGCTTGTCGAAAGGCTGGACGCCGGTGGCCAGGTTAGCGTCGGAGAGGACGATGACCAGTGTGCGCAACTGCTCCGCAATTTGCCGCGCTGTCTTCATCACGTGGTAGCACTCCTCGATGGTGGAAGCCGCAATGACCACCTTCGGCGCATCACCTGGCGTCCCGAAAACAGATGACAAGAGGTCGCTCTGCTCGACCTTGGTAGGAAGACCCGTGCTGGGACCACCACGCTGCACATTCACAATGACGAGCGGGGTCTCAGTCATTACGGCGAGGGCCTGGATTTCCGTCTTCAGGGCCATGCCAGGGCCAGAGGTGATGGTGTAGGCCGGCTGGCCGCCGTAGGCCGCACCCAGGGCCACAGCGATGGCCGCGATTTCGTCCTCCGCCTGGTGGACGATACCGCTAAACTGACTGAAGGCGGGGGCCAGGTAGTGAGACTGGGAGGAGGCCGGCGTGATGGGGTACATGGAGCACAGCTTGAAGCCGGCGGCGATGGCGCCCATTGCCAGTGCCTGGTTGCCATCCATTACGACCTGTGGGGCTTCGGGAGGCACAGCCGGCATGTGATAGCAGTAGGGTAACGTCTGGCGCGCGTACTCGTAACCCCGCTCGATGAGCGCGAGGTTGTTCTCTACCACCGTGGTTCCCTTACTCTTGAACTGGCGGGCAACCATGGCTTTGAGAAGATCGAAGTCGCGCTGATAGAGGTATGCCAACAGCCCCACGGCCCACATGTTCTTTCCTCGTCGCGGGTTATCCACGACCTTCGCCGTCTCTGTCTCCAGGGGGATTTCGAAAACTTCGTAGCCCTGCCGGCGCGCTCTTTCGAGAACACGCTTGTAAGAGGCCTGCACCTCTTCGTCGTAGTGATCGGCCCACTGGTTGTCGATGAAGATGGCCGCGCCATCGGCCAGGGCGTCAGCGTCCATGCGCGCCTCCAGGACGACTTCGTTGAAGGCCACGACGACGTTGGTTCGATCACCAGGGTTGGTAACTTTCCGTGTGCCGAAGCGGATTCGGGCACCGCTGAGGCCGCCGGCGGTGCGGGCTGGGGGCTGGATTTCGGCGGGGATGAGCTGGACGGTCCACACGCCATTGCCCATTCGGGCCGTGGTCAGAGCGAAGACCGTGCCGGCAAGCTGGGCCCCCTCGCCTGAGTCGCTTAGAATTTCCAGCGTGTGCTCGGGAATGGGCCGCGCTTCTCCGGCCGGCATCTCTCTGACCTGCAATTCTTCACTGATCATAGATCCTCCTTTACCAGAGACGAATGGGGAGAACGTAGGAATAAAAAGCGGGCGAGAAGGGTGATAAAGATTTTCTCTACCCCATGCTCGCCCTCGAGAATTCGGTTCAGAGACGTAGATGATTAGTATGAAGTTGTGTGGCCGGCATTATAACAAAAACGGCGTGGTTTGTCAAGCGAAAATTCGCTAAATCTGGGGTTTTCGCCAGAATTGGACTTCTCGCTGCCGGCGAGGTTACTCTTGACTTTCATTCTAGGGTATGATAGACTATTCTGGAGTGTGAAGGACTTCCCTTGAGAAATAGCAGACGGAGCAGTCAACCTGACGTGCGGTCACCCTGGATGACGAATTTGCTGGATGGCTAGATGGCTGGTTGGCTTGCAGAGGGCTCAGCCACCTGTGCCGGTGCAGGCATCCAGTCATCTAGCCAAGTATTCTCGGAGCAGGCTATGAATCGGGAGGCTATCAATACCATCTTGGGCATGAAGATCCGACAGGCTCGGCTGGACCGGGATCTCACCCTGTCGGAGTTCGCTGAACTCTGTGATCTATCGGCGTCCTATGTCACAGAGATCGAGAAGGGTCGCAAATATCCGAAACCCGATAAGATTATGCGCATGGCGCAGGTTTTGGATACCAGCTACGACAGCCTGGTCTCTGTAAAACTCGATCCGTCTCAGTCCTACCTGGAGAGTGTTCTATACTCCCCTCTCCTTCAGAGCTTTCCCTTCGAGCTGTTCGGTCTCGAGGCCGGCGACCTGGTCGATCTGATCACTCGCGCGCCGGCTGAGGCCAGTGCGCTCATTCACACCCTGGTGGAGATCGCCCGCCAGTACGACATGAAGAGCGAACATTTCTTCCGCGCCGCCTTGCGCTCATATCAGGAGATCAATGAGAACTACTTCGATGAAATCGAGCAAGCGGTTGACGAGTTTGCAGCCAAACATGATTTGGTCGGGGCGTTCCCGTTGTCGCTGGGTCGGCTGGCAGACCTGGTTAGCAGTGAGCTCGGCTATCGGCAGGACGAGAGCCTTATCCCCCAGTATCCGCACCTGGCTCGCTATCGCTCCATTTTTGTGAACGGAGAACAGCCGGCTTTGCTTGTAAACCCCGAACTCAGTCCGGTCCAGAAGAAGTTCGTTTTGGCTCGAGAGCTCGGCTACCACTTTCTTGATCTGCAAGAGCGCGCAATCACGTCTGCTCCAGACACAGTCAGGTCGTTCGAGCAAGTAATGAATGACTTCAAAGCCTCGTACTTTGCCGGCGCACTCCTCATGCCGCGGCAGGTTCTCGTGGAGGATCTTAAGCGTCTGTTCAGCCTGCCTACATGGCAGCCAGAACGGTTCCTGGCCCTGCTCGATGAGTACGACGTAACGCCTGAAATGCTGCTGTACCGCTTCAGCGAACTGATTCCACAATATTTGGACATCAAGCTGCACTTCTTACGATTTCACGACTTCGGGGGTGACTATCAACTGACCAAGCAGCTCAACATGTCGCGGCTCATGATCCCCAGCGGCCTGGGACTTCACGAGCACCACTGCCGGCGCTGGCTCACCGTTGGATTGCTACGCCGGCTGGCCGCCAGCCGTGCCAATGGCGACATAAACCCCATCGTGGGTGCACAGCGCTCAGAGTTTCTGAGCTCCGGTGACACATTTTTGTGCATTGGCTACGCGCGGCCTCTCACTCTGGAGCCGACAATCGGTAGCAGCGTGATCATCGGTTTCAAGTATGATGATGGCGTACTGGACAAGATTCGCTTCGCCGTGGACCCAAACATCCCCCATGTCATCATCAATGAAACCTGTGAGCGATGTCCGCTGCCGGCCGATGAATGTGTCTTGCGAGCAGTGCCTCCCAGCGCCCTCGAAGAGCAGGCCCGGGCAGAGGAGCGGCGGGCGCAACTGGAGGAAGCGATCGGACAGGCCAGGGCCGGCGTTCTCGAGCTGGCCCAGTACAGCAGCAACTGACCCAACTACCAGGAGAGCATCTTCTCTCCGCAATGGATTCGAAGAACACCATGCCTCAAACAGCAGACATTGGCGGAAAACGCCTGATAAGCCTGGCCCCAGATGCGTGGCTACAGTGGGTCACGCAGCGTCCTGATGTCGTGGCGCGAGACATCGTGACCTCCGAGTTCCAGTGGATCAGTCGGGAGAGTGATGTGCTGGTGCGGGCTTACAGCCCACAAAATGATGACTTCCTGGTGCTCAACGAGCTGCAACTGCGTTACACGCAGCGTATGCCTCGGCGCATGCGGGCCTATGCTGCTCTGGCGGAAGAACGATTTGATCTGCCGGTCTACCCGGTGCTGGTTAACATCTTGCCTTCCCCGCCTGCGGTGAGAATTGCCAGCCACTACGAGTCGGAGTTCATGGGCATGCGGGCGCGTCAGGACTACAAGGTGGTCAACTTGTGGACGATAGAAGCGGACCTGGCATTTCGGCAGCCGTTGCCGTCACTGCTGCCCTTCGTGCCAGTCCTCAAAGGAGGGGGCGACGAATCCGCGGTGCGGCGAGCATTGCGAGCGTTGCGGGCTGATGAGCGACTTAGCGAACTGGAACCGCTGCTGGCTTTCTTCGCTAGCTTCGTTTTGGAAACGCGTCTTGTACAACAGATCATGAGGTGGGATATGGCAGTACTACGCGAGTCTCCGTGGTATCAAGAGATCCTGGAGCAAGGCCTGGAGCAAGGCCTGGAGCAAGGCCTGGAGCAAGGCCTGGAGCAAGGCCTGGAGCAAGGCCTCGAACAAGGCATCCGACTGGGAGCGCACAGGCAATTGCTGCGTGTGCTTGAGCATCGCTTTGGACCTGTAGCGCCAGAAGTGCAGGTGCGCTTGCAGACACTTGATGTCGCGCAGTTGGAGTCTTTGATTGACCTGGCCCTGGAAGCAGACGGACTGGAAGAGTTCCTGCATCACCTGCCGGCTGGGAGCAGCGACGGTCACGATCCCACATCCTAGCCCCTAGCTCCGGTCGCACGTTGCGTTCCGGCAATGCGGTGCGCCTTCAGCGCGCCACCAGGGGCAAGTACATGTGGTGGATCGACGAGACGACGTGCAGGGTCAGCCGGCGCGTCGCCGAAAGGCCGTCAGGACTGCGACCGATCACGGTGAGCGGATAACTTCCGGTTCCGACCAGTTCTGATACGTTGATGGTCAGATCAGCCACACCGCCCCCGCTGATGCTGGGCGGCTGGAATGTCGCATCGACTCCGGGAGGCTGCCCCTCGACAGTCAACGCGACGTTGTCATTGAAGCCACCGACCGGCACCACCTCAACGCGTATCTTCCGCGAACCACCGGGAACAACCAGTGCTGCCGTTGCATCCATGTCCAGCCGGAAGCCAGGCAAAGTCAGCACACTGATGCCTCCGCTGTGCGTGGCCAGCCAGGCTTCGGAGTTCGGTGTGATGGCCAATGCCTCTACTCGATTGTCCACCAGGCCAGAGTTGAAGACGTCATACGTTTGCCAATTACCACTACGAAACACACTGACTCCACCGCCGTCGGCCCACACCCACATGTCATCGCCACGCGCCATCAATCCGGAAACGCGCGCGTCGGCCAGACCGTCATCTTCGCGACGATAGTTTGTCCACTCACCCAGGTCGTCAAGCACGCTGATGCCGACATCCGGCACACTGATCCACATCCGACCGTCACCGTCCACCTCCAACCGATCCACCGACGTATCACCTTGAGGTGTACCAAGAAGACCCAGTTCGACTGCGAAGATCTGTGTGCCCACCGACAACGTCTGCTGAACTCCGACCGGATACTTCAGCGTGTTGAAGATCGGGAAAACGACCAACGCATCATCACTTTCACTGTAGCCCATGTAACGATAGAGGGTGGGATCGTCGCCAAACATCACGAACCCTGACAACAGCGCCTGTGTGGCAGCATTTTCACTACCAAAGTCGGCCGGCACGTGTGTCTCCCGAGCCTCGACGTCGGAGGTGACGAACCCTACAACTGAGCCCGGTTGGCTGGTATTGCGAACAGTGTAATGGGTCCATGTGCCGGCGTCCACATTAAGCACGCTCACACCACCATATACATCCGTCGATCCCATCCGGTGAGGACGTGAGGCTATCCAGACGCGCGCATCCGGTGCGATGGCTACATCACTCACAACGTCTGACAACAACCCGGGTGCAACAGCATAGACAGGGGCGTTGAGATCAAAACTGGTCTGCAATTCTGGTGAAACCTGAAGTCCGGTCACTCCGGCTTGAGGATGGTCCAGGAAAGACTCGTACCGATAGATCGTGGGATCATCGCCAATCATCAGATACCCGTCTGAGAAAATGGCCTGGGCCTGGGGACTGGTCGCTATGTCGTCGGCCGACACCCAGACGCGAGTCTCGCGACGTGGGGCCGACTGTCGGAGGTAGGCCACGGCCTCCGTCCTACGCATGGTGTTGCTGAAGGAATAGCTGACCCAACCGGTGCCCGGTGTGTAGTATCGGACGCCGTTCCCGCCCCACACCCAGACGCGGCTCGCGTTATCGACCGTCCACAGCCGGTTATCGTTGAGGCCGGCTATGTCTCGGGCATCGATGATCGACCCGTAGTCATTCTCCACAAGGGGCGCTATATCGGTCCCCAGGTAAGTGGTCCAGCCACCGTTCGAGAAACGGCTGAAGCCGGTCAGTGTCTTCACCCAAACTTTTCCACGCCCCACCGATATGGCCTCCACTAGATTGTCAGCCAGATTCGAGCTTTCTGCCATGTAGTGGGTCCAGCCGCTCCCATCCCAGAAATTGATCCCGCCGCCGACCTGGTTCTGGCCGTCGAACATGCGATGTGCTCCCACCCAAACCTGGCCGGCCTCATCCGCAGCCAAGGCGCGGGTGTGATTGCTGTTGAGGGCGGTGTCGCCGGTGTACAGCGCCTTCCAGCCCAGACCTGGCGCGTAGCCGCGAACTGCTCCCAAATGGCGCGTCCAGATGCGGCCGGCGGAGACAGCCCACAGATCGCCCTGAGTCTGTGTGGTCGCAATCCCGTCAAAGTCCGCTTCGATGGCTTGCTGAACCGTCTGATATACCTGCCAACCACCACCGGTCCACCGGCTGACGGCCACGCGATTTTGCGCTGCCAGTTCGTGGCCCAACCATATTCGGCCATCGGCGCCGAAAGCTATGCTATGCACCTCGTCGTCGGCGATGCCATCGGCTTCGCGATAGCGTTGCCGCCATGCACTCCCATCGAAGGACCAGACCCCTCCGCCACGGCAAGTGCCCGTGGGATCGCACAGTTGGCTAGTGGCCGCCCACACACCACCGTCATCGGGTCGCACGGTAAGGCTCTGGATGCTGCCGTCGATGGTGTAGCTATGCCATCCACCATCGAACATGGTGAACTGGCCTCGCTCCTGGTGACTGATCCACACCCGACCCGCACCGTCCACGGCCATGACACCGGCATCGTTCGATATGAGCGGAACGTAGGGCCTGGTGTATACCATCCAACGCTGTCCTGAGCCTGTCGAAGGGTCGCCATTGTCATACACGCTGACGCCGTTGACTGTACTGATCCACACACGGCCGGCGTGATCAACTTCCACATCTCGTACGTCGTCAGCCGCCAGACCAACCGTCACAGCGTAGACCGGGGTGCCCGGTTCCACCGTCCGGTGTAACCCTGGACTGATCTTTACGGCCTGGCTGGACTCATTCCAGTCGCGGTAGAAGTATATCGTCGGATCTGTCCCAAACATCATATAGCCGGGCGAGAAAGCGGACAAAACTTCGGCTTCGCTGGTCAGGTTGAGCCGGATTTCCTGCTCATCCGTCTGCGCGCGCTCCACGACTGTCGCCTTCACCTCGGCACGCCGGCTGGTGTTCTTGAGGGTCAGGTTCTGTCCCGGGCCATCGGGCGGATACCGGCTGACGCCACCGGTGGTCGCCGCCCATAGCACCCCATCGGGAGCGATGGTGATGGCTGTGATGGTATTGCCGGCCAGCTTGCCCTGGGGATACAGGAGGTGAACAAATGTGTCGTTGTTTACGTCCCATCCGACAAGTCCCCCGGCCTCGCTGCCTGCCCACACCGTGTCCCCCTGAGCCAACAGGACGTTGACACGGTCGGCGTTGGCGTGAGTTACCCAGCCTTCGGTGATGCCTTGCTGGGGAGTATCCGGCGCAGCAGCCGATGCCGGTGTCAGGAGAAGGGAGCACAACAGGAACTCAAGCAAAACAATACATCGTCTCATCAGCATACCTTCCGTGCACCCCGAAGTTTGGAGTCATGGGGTAGTGGTGTTCTCGATTGCGGACTCAGTACCTGGAGTCTCAATGTCCTCCAGGTGTGCTGTGTCATTCAAAGTTTCCAGGTACCATTGGCCATCGTGGTGTGCCAGCGTAGTGATCGACGTATTCCCGATTCTCAGGCGCCTTCGGAAGCGCAAAGGGAGGCCGAGTATTGTGCACACGAGGACCTGGATGGGGCCACCGTGCGTCACAGCCAACACGATCTCGCCAGCGTGCAGAACCTGCCACTGTTGAAAGGCTTTTTCAACGCGATCGGCCAGTTCGGCAAAAGATTCACCTCCCTTTCGGCGCGCCCCGATCGGATCCACAAGGCAGGCGTCCCAGTTTTCAGCGTGCTCCACCTGAATCTCGGGGACGGTCAGTCCCTCCCACTCGCCGACGTCAACCTCGCGCAGCGCAACTGTCGTGTTGATAGGCAACCCCAGCCGGCGCGCAATCGGCTCGGCCGTCTGGAACGCTCGCGGCAGGTCGCTGGCGTAGATCGCGTCGATCTCCCAGCCGGCCAGCCGGCGTGCTACCCGTTCGGCCTGCCACCGGCCACGCTCGTTCAAAGGCGTAACGGCAAAGCCCTGGTACCGGCCGGTCCGGTTCCACTCAGTTTCGCCATGCCGAACCAAAATCAGTCGCTTCATAAACCATCCAGCCACCTAACCATCCAGCCACCCATCATAACTCCGTCGCCGCCAACTCCGTTACGACATCCTGCTCCTCCCGCGTGGAAGCCCAAATGCCGGCCAGAATCAGAGCACCGCCGGCCACCTTGAGAACCGTCGGCGGCTCGTTCAGCAGCAGCCAGGCCAGCAGTGTGGACCCCACCGGCTCTCCCATCACTGTCACAGCGACGTAAGTTGCCGTGAGGTAGCGTAGCGCCCAGTTGAACGAAGAGTGGCCTAGCAATTGGGGCACCACTGCCAACAGCAGAAACATGAGATAGGTGTTCGGCGTGAAGCCGGTGAAGGGTTGGCGAGTGAGCACGGCGATGATGAGCAACTCGACCGCAGCCGCTCCGTAGGTCAGGAAGATGTACGTGATAAGCGAGACCTTGGGGCGGAGATCCCGCCCGATGAGCAGGTAGCCGGCCACCGCCACCGCTCCCAGAATCGACAAGAGGTCGCCCCACAATTCCGACGATCCGAGACTCATGTCGCCATAGCCGATGACGACGCCGCCCAGAGAGGCAACGACAATCCCCACGGTCATTCGACTCGTCAGCCGCTCGTCTGTGAAAAAATGGGCTGCCAGACCAACCCACAGCGGGCTGGTCGAGACGAATACCACCGACGATGCCACCGAGGTGTGGTCCAGCGAGGAAATCCAGAAGGCAAAGTGCAGGCCCAGAAATGCGCCGGACAGGAGCGCCAACTGCACGTCGCGTCGTGTAAGCGCTCGCAGTTCATCCCGCGCGGTGAACCACACGATGGGCGACAGAATGAGCGTCGCAATGGTGAGTCGATAGGCGGCCACGGCCAGGGCCGGCGCATCTGCCCAGCGGATGAAGATGGCCGCGAAGGACACGGCCACCACACCCACACTTAGCCCAATGAACGGCTTAGCTGAGGCTTTGCTCTTGGAGGTCACTTGAACTCGTTGAGCCAACGGGTCTGGTTCTTCAAGTCTTCTGCGGAGAGGGAGTGCATCAGGCGCAGCAGCCGATGCATCAACACACCTATCGGCTCCTCAGTGGAGAAGATGATACCCCAGTGCTCCCTACCCTCGGCCAGGTACTTATCATGCAAAGCGGCAAAATCCTTGACGTTGAAGGTGACGATCGCTCGTTTCTCCGCGACGGCATGTGCCAGTTGCTCCTCGTCCGCCTGGGAAAGCAGCTCGGATCTCTGGGAAGTCGTCACATCGAATCCGTGCTTGCTCAGTTGAGCAGCCAGGCGGGGCGAGAGATGCTCGTTTAGATGCAGCTTTGGAGGCTCAAGCGATGGCATGGGCGTAATGCTCTTGCCAGTACTCGTAACTGTTCTCCTGGCGTACTCGATCAATCTCTGCCCTGTTATCGTGATAATACGCCAACGCACTGAACACCTGAGCAGGCGTGAGGTAGTCCCATTCCGCCAGGATTTCTTCTACTGACATGCCGACTTTGTAATAGTAGCCAACGATATGCCAGACAGCTATGCGCGTCCCTTCTATTACAGCCTCACCCCCACAAACACCCTCAATCTTCACAATGTGCGGATGGGAGGTGCGGCGTACATTTCTGCCATTTGTGCTCATGGCAACCTATCTCGCTTTCTATGCCAGACGTCTTTTGGCCTACCACAATGTTATCACAATGCTGCCGTATCGAGAAACTCAGGCTCCGACACTTCAACCAGTCAGCACACCGGCCGCGACCAGCGCCGCTCGAATCGCCTGCCGGCCTACCTCGTCCGGCGGCAACAGCGGCGGACGTGGCCGGCCACCCCGATAACCGCACAGCTCCATAGCGAACTTGTAGCCGCCGATGCCATAGCGGCTGATGGCCCGATTGACGGCTCCCAGCACAGCCTGCCGGCGACGTACCATGGCGTGGTCGTTCGCCTTCACCAAGTCGTAGATTTCCACACACAGCTCTGGCACCACGTTGCTGACCGCCAGAATCGCACCGTCGGCCCCGATGGTGAGGGCCGGGTGGACTACGCCGGCAGCGCCCGACAGCAAGATGAAGTCCGCCGGCGTGCTGTGGACGATCTGGGTAAGTTGATCCACATTGCCGGAGCTGTCCTTCATGCCGGCGATGTTAGGATGTTCCGCCAGTCGCGCCACAGTCTCCACCGCCATGTTCAGGTGAGTGAAGATCGGCACATTGTATAACAAGATCGGTATCGGTGAGGCGTCGGCGACGGCGGTGTAGTGCGCCCGCAGCGCCGCATCGGTCATCTGCGAGGTGTAGTAGAAGGGGGTGACGACCATGGCAGCGTCGGCTCCCAGCTCGCCGGCCCGCCGCGTGAGCCGAGTGGCCTCGGCGGTGGACAGCGAGCCGGTGCCGGCGATGACCGCTTTGTCCGGGGCGGCATGCTCGCGAACCGTGGCGATGACACGCTCGCGCTCAGCCGGCGTCAGGTGCACAAACTCGCCCGTGGACCCCAGCGGGACATAGCCGGCCAGCCCCGTCCCGTTCCACTTCTGAATGTTGAATGCCAGCGCCTCTATGTCTACCTCACCGTCCCGAAAAGGGGTGATGATGGGGGGAAAGATGCCAGTTAGATGCATTTACGACTCCTACTGTCAAGGCAAGAAGAACCACACATGAAACCTATTGCGTACTGCGTATTTCGTAACCTGGAAGAGCGTCGGATGTAGTCTATTTGACTGATAACTGATAACTGATAACTGTTTACTGATCACTGATCACTGATCACTGACCTACCGCAGCTCCCTGCTGCCATAACCCAGAATGCGCCGCGCCACGATGAGCGTGTTGATCT
>JBHHXF010000041.1:0-14684 GCA_046756905.1 Anaerolineae bacterium
ACTGAGTGCGCGTGTAGGACTGGTCAATGCCCCGCCGGCCATGGGCAACCAGCCGAGTCCCCGGCGTCTCCACCACATTCCCCCACGACTGGCTGCCGACCCACACCACGCCACCCGTGTCGGTGTAGATGGCGGTTACATCCACCCGATACTCGCCTGGCGCATCGAAGGCGAAACCGGAGCCGGCCCCAGGGTGGAAATATCCGAAGCGGTTAGCGCGGCCGGTGATGGTCCGATCCAGGACGTCGTTGGGGTCTGAATTGCGGTACAGGCGCATTCGCATGGTCACGTCGGCAGGAACAGCCGGTGAGAGGCGCAGCGCCGGCGCCAGCGCATCGCCGACCTGGAAGGGTGTCCCGGGTATCGCCCCAGGGTGGATGTGTATCTCGCGGCCCACCACAACGCGATACGTGCCGCCGCCGGTGTACGTGTTGCCCCAGATGTCATTCAGCGTCCCGGTCATGGTGATGAGGTGCGAGCCATATTGTGTGAACTGGTAGTCGAACTGACCTGAATCAGTGATCAGTTGATAGACATCGCCCACGCTGCCGGAGCAGCTTTCGTAGTGGTCGCCGTTCAGCATAACCGGGGTTCGGCTGGTAGACTGGACGAAAGGCGCTGTCCCCAGGTCATCCACCGCGCCATCCGGCTTCTGCACGGTCACGTGGAGCTGGCCCGACGGGAAGGCCAGGGGGATGAGCGGCGCATTGGGCAGGGAGTGATCGCTGACTGAGACGAAGGGCACGAAAGGCTCCAACCGATAGGTGTACGGCTCGCCGAAGCGCGGGTCGGAGCGAGGCACGAAGAAGGTGCCGGCCTGGAAGATCCGGCGATTGGCAAGCTGGAAGCTCCCGGCATCCTCGACGGCTGTGGTGCCTCGTGTCGCGTTGGAGAAGGTGTCGGCCAGGAGCATCCACGGCAGGTGTGGCGTGGCCGGCTGGCCCACCTTCAGCAGCGGCCCAAAGGCCAGGTTGCGGGGCCGGTTGGAGGTGAATATGCCGGCCACCGTTTCGTTCACGTCGCCAGGAATGCTGCCGAAGGAGAGTTCGAGGGTCGGACGGTACCAGCCAGCCGGCAGATCATCGGGGAGGTAGAGCGTGACCTCGAAATCTGCCTCGATGGTGTGGCTTTGTCCTGAGCCTGTCGAAGGGTCGTCTACCATGTGCTTGTTGGTCATCTCAAAATAGCTCGCCCAGCGGTTGTACCAACTGGCGTAGCGCTCCACGGGGAAGCCGCCGGGGGTCAGGAAGTTCGAGTAGAACTGGTCGGTCGTGCCGTGGGGCTGGCCGTCTACATCGAAGAGGGGACGCGGCTCGAAGCTGCCCCCCAGGTAGACGGTGGCCGGATCGAAGTCTGCCGGCAGGCCAGCGGAAGTGATGCGCAGCGTGCCCGATGCAGTCAGAGCGTCCCCAGGCTGCAAACCATCCGTGGGCGGTTCCGCACCCCGATTCAGGTACACCTGCAAACCGCCGGCCAGGCTGCCGGCCACCAGGTCGGGCCAGCCATCGCCGTTCAGATCCCCCAGGGCCGGCGTCGCGTGCTCAGCCGGCCAGGCTGCGCCGTACGCCTGCGTCAGAAGCGTCCAGGCGCCGCTATCGTTTTCGTAAGCCCATATCCGACCATTCTCGACACCGATCAACAGGTCCAGGTCCAGGTCGCCGTCCAGATTGGCCAGCAGCGGTGCGCTGTAGCGCCCGACATCAATGCCCCCGAAGTAGTCGTCGGGGGGAGCCCAGGCAGGGGCGGTGGGCGTACCGATGTTCTCATAGAAGTGGAGCAGACCATCTTTGTCGCCCACCAGCAGATCGTAGTCGCCATCGCCGTCCAGGTCGCCGAAGGTCGGTTTCGCGTGGGTCCCCACGTCGAAGCCCTGGTAGTCTGTGGCGGCCAGCACCCAATTCGGCTCCGCCGGCGAGCCGAGGTTGCGGAGGAAGTCCAGCGTGCCGTCGTCCTCGCCGACAAACAGGTCCAGGTCGCCATCGCCGTCGATGTCCACCAGGGCCGGCGCGGCGTGGTACAGGTCGTCGGGGTTGACAGCCGGCACCAGGCCCACGTCCGTCCACCGCCCGCCATCTGTAGCCCACTGCCCACCCTCGTTGCGCAACATGTGGACGCGGCTGTGGTAGTCGCCCACCAGCAGGTCCAGATCGCCGTCTGCGTCCCAGTCGGCCAGGACGGGGGTGGAGTAGCCGCCTAGGTCCAGCGGTAGGGTGTCATCCACCGTGCGCGCCCAGAGCGGGTCGTTGGACGTGCCCACATTGGTGTACGTGCGGATGGGCCCGTACTTCCAGCTCAGGAGCAGGTCCAGGTCGCCGTCCTGATCCAGGTCGGCAAAGAGGGGAATGAGGTCGCCGGGCTCGTAGATGCCGGCGTAGCGGTGGCTAACCAGGGTCCAGGCCGGCGCAGTCGGGGTCCCATCGTTGCGCCAGTGGCTGATTCCGCCCCAGGACCCGACAAAGAAGTCCAGATCGCCGTCACCTTCCACGTCGGCCAGGGCCGGCAGCGCCAGACCGTCCACGCTCCCTCCCAGATAGTCGTCGGTGACGAACATCCAGACGGCCTCTTCGCGGCTGCCGATGTTGCGGTAGAAGACGACGCGGCCGGCGTTGTCGCCGATGAACAGGTCGTAGTCGCCGTCGGCGTCGATGTCGGCAAAGGCCGGCGCTGCGTAGCTGCCCACGTCGATGCCGGCGTACTCGTCGGTGACGAACCGCCAGGCCGGCGTGGTCGGCGTGCCGATGTTGCGGAAGAAGGTGATGCGGCCATTGCCGGCGCCGGCCAGCAGGTCCAGGTCGCCGTCGTGGTCGATGTCCACGAAGGCCGGCGACGTCCACCAACTGATGTCCATGTTCTCCCAACGATCCGTCACAAAAGTCCAGTTGACATTGCGTATTGTGCCTTGCGTCTTGCGTCTTGCGTCTTGCGTCTTGCGTACCGCAGATTTCGGGGAGAACAATCTGAGATCTTCAATCTGAAATCTGAAATCAGACAGTCCGTCGTTGCGATAGTACGTGATGTAGCCGTCGTCGTCGCCGATGAAGAGGTCCAGGTCTCCGTCGCCATCCAGGTCGGCCAGGGCTGGCTTGGGCCAGTGGATGCCGCCGGCGTAGAGCCCAGGCTGGTAGACGCCGTCCAGCGTGCCGCCGGTGACACGCCGCGTCGTATCCTCGACCGCGATTTCACCCGTCACGATCCACATGGCCACGCCTTCGTAGGGGTTCACGATGCCAGAGCCGGCCAGCGGCCACGAACCCCCAGAGTTCCTCCGAGTTCCTCCGAGTTCCTTTCCAGAGGGAACTTTGAGGAACTCGGAGGAACCCTGGGCCTGGGCAGGGGCGATTGGCACTTGCAAAGTTGTGGATGCCAGTGGGTCCAGGTTCGCGGCGCCCACGGGGTGGCTGTAGGTCGGATCCGGCTCCGCGTACTCGACGAAGTGGTTGATGTAGCGGTGAGACGGGTCCTGCTTGATGATGAGGAAGGAGCCGGGTGGACCGTAGGCAGTGGCGGAGAAGCTGCCATCCTCGCCGGCCACGGTCGTGGTCCAGCGGCCGGAGGTCATGTGGGCGATAAAGACGCCAGCGAAGGGGCTGACAGCGCCCGGTGCGCCACTCACGCTCAGGTAGCCATCCGCGTCGGGCGTGCCCAGGCTGATGCGAGTGGCATCGGGCGGCTCCACCCCCGGGAGCGGATCGGGCGACGTGTTGAGGACAAAGTTGTAGTCCCCCAGATCGGCGGAGCGCAGGTCCACCGTGATGCGTGTAGGGTAGTAGGGGCGGGGCGTTTCGTCCACAACGATGCTGTAGACATCCGGCGGCAGGACGGTCTGGAAAGTGCCGTCACGCCAGTTCGTCCAGAAGGAGAAGCTCTCATCAGCCGGCGGCGGGTTGGTGAGGGCCGTGATGTCGGCGCCCCAGGGCAGGTAGACGCTGTCTCCGGTTGACGACTGGACCTCGCCGGCGAAGAGGTAGCCGGCCACCAGGTCGAAATCCTGGGTAGTGTTGCTGTCGAACGGACCCTCTTTGTAGACCACGCGCTGGGCCAGCCGGCTCTCCACCGGCGGCCGAATGTAGAAGCGCAGCCAGGTCGGGCCGGTGACTTCGACGCTGTAGAAGCCGTTGTTGTCGGTGGTGGTCTCGTCCCACTCGTAGTCGCTGCTGACGCCCACCCAGACGTCGGGGGCCGGCGCGCCGGCGGGGTCGCGGATGGTGCCGGAGAGGGTGAAGGAGGTGATCGCAGATTTCAGATTGGAGATTGGGGATTGGAGATTGGGTATTGGGTATTGGAGATTGGAGATTGGAGATTGGAGATTGGATAGGGCCGGTGGGGGTGGGGTGGCAGCATGGGTTGGCTGGCCGCCTCTGATGAGCAGGCCGGCCAGGAGGCAGAAGGCGATGGCAATGTAGTGTACCGTTTTCATGCTGCTATCCCCGTTTGGATTTTCTCAATACGTCATGATATAATTGAGACACTGAATCTGGAAATGAATCGTCCGTCCATCGTTTACGAGAGCGTCCAACCGCATGCCGCATCGTTCAGAGCAGAGACACTTGCTAAGGTTGACATTACCCCCCAAGAACCACCGAGGTGCTCGGCGAAGAAGCGGCTGCCGAATTTGCCCAATGGATCGTCGGGACATTCGCGCTGCGGGACCAGGTAGTGCATCGCGATGAATACCGTGAGGTGCTTTCGCGGCTGGACATCATCGAGCACGACCTGGCCGGCGTGAAGGAGCGCCTGGATGCCATTGACGCCCGCTTCGATCGCATGCAAAGCGACATGAATGCCCGCTTCGATCGCATGCAAAGCGACATGAATGCCCGCTTCGACGCAGTCAACGGGCGCTTCGAGGCGATGGAAGAGCGGTTCGATACTCGCTTCGATCGCATGCAGAGCGACATAAACGCCCGCTTCGAGGCGATGGAAGAGCGGATCGATGCTCGCTTTGACGCGGTGAACGCGCGGATTGACACCATCCATGATGCGATGCGTTCGCAGACCCGCTGGCTGGTAGGAACGCTGATTGCAATGGGCGGGCTGATCTCGGTCCTCATTACGGTTCTCAAGTTCATTCAGTAATCCTATCCTCTAACTCCATGATCGCCGAAGGTCTCCCGACCGAGGCGAAATGGGCTCGGTCAGAGACCTTCGCCCCTCATGGCGGGCCTCTTTGTCTCGGTCAGAGACCTTCGGCGATCACGAGACCCCAATCCTCAACCTCAATACGGCAACGCCCCCAGGAACGCAATCAGATCCACGATCTCATCGGGCGCGAGTTGAGAGGTTGCCCCGTGCTGATCCGCCGGGTTCTTCGTCACCAGCACGTCGTACAGGGTTGGCGCTGAGCCGTCGTGCAGGTACGGGGCGGTGCGCGTCAGGCCCCGCAGGGTTGGTGTGTCTATTTCGGGGCCGGCCAGTTCTTTCGGTCCGCTCGCCGTGCCGACGTCGTGCTTTTGGCGGTCGGTGTAGGCCGGCGCCGGGTGGCAGACAGCGCAGCCCGTGGCCGGCGACTCGAACACCTGCCGGCCCCGTTCCACCGCCGGCGGAATCGGGCCGCCCGGCGGAATGGCCGGGTTGCGCGGAATCGACAACGAGTCTACAAACGTTGCCAGCGCATCCAGCTCCAGCGACCGCCCCACGTTGAACATGCCCCGGCCTGGGTACGGGTCGCCGTCGGAGATCAGGCCTGTGCCGGCGTGGAAGCCGCGAATGAAGTGCTCCTGATCCTGGCTCTCGTCCATGTCGGCCTGCCAGTTGATGGGGTAGGTCTGGATGACGCCCAGGAGACTCGGTGTGTTGCGCGGTCCCAGGCTGGGCAAGTTCCACGTGCGTCCGTCCATCTCACCGTCGAAGTGGCACGAGGCGCAACTGATCCACTGGTCACGGGCGAGGGCCGGCCTGGCGCTCGTGTGGAACAGCCGCCTACCGTGCAACAACACAGGCGGCATGTAAATGCGCGTCGCGGTCAGGACCCCCGTCACCTCGGCCGTTGTCGTGTCAATAACCGAAACCGTGCCGTCGAGCGTGTTGTTGACGTACGCCGTGCCGCCATCTGGCGAGAGGATGATGCCGCGGGGGTTGGCGCCGACGGTG
The DNA here is from genome assembly GCA_046756905.1 of Anaerolineae bacterium. GTDB lineage: Bacteria > Chloroflexota > Anaerolineae > Epilineales > JAANWY01 > JBHHTZ01. The sequence continues at coordinate 6,091 of JBHHXF010000041.1, forward strand.
ACGTGGGCCACGCCGGCGCGCGTCGCCACGTCGATGACGGAGACGTCGTTGCTGCCGGCGTTCACCACCCACAGGCGCGAGCCGTCAGGGGAGAAGGCGACATCGAAGGGCATGTTGACGGGTCTATCGACTGTCTCCAGGCTGATGCGCTCTGCCGACAAGTGCTGGTTGGCTGCCAGATCGATTACCGACACGACCGGGAAGATGCTGGTGTCAAAGAGTGGGGCCGGATTAGAAGCGTTGGATTTGACGTGCGGCAGATAGGCGCGCGTTTCCGTCGGGTCCAGAACAATGCTCTGAGCCAGGTTGCTCGTGGAGCCGGTTGAGATCACCGCGCACGCCGAGCCGCAGTGCTGGACCACGTCCATCACATCCGTGATCTGGATCTTGCAGTCACGGTCCAGGTCGAACGCGGGATCGTAGGGAGCTTCACGGCAGGTATTGCGCCAGCGGGCGCCCACCTGGCTGATGTCGGCCACATCCACCTCACCGTTCAGGTCGAAGTCGAGCTCGCCGCAATATGGGACGGAATCTGGGAGGCCGGCGACGTCAATCACGCTCACCAGGCCGGTCAGCAGGTGGGTAACGTAGAGCCGGTCGGCGGTAACGGCCAGGCCGGCGGGCCGATCCCGCACCGCGATCGTGGCGACGACCTGAAGTGCAGCCGTGTCGATGACGGAGACGGTATCCGACCCGGAGTTGGCGACGAAGGCGAAAGCGCCGTCCGGCGACACGACAACCCCGTAGGGCTGGTAGCCCACGTCGATGGTGGCGACGATGCTCAGGCTTGTCAGATCAACCACCGACACGCTGTTGGAACCCCGATTGGCAACGTAGGCACGGGTGCCGCCGGCCAGCGCCACCGTGCGCGGGTCGTCGCCGACGGCGATCTCGGCCAGCTTCTCGCCGGCCACCGGGTCCATCACCGACAGGCTGTTGGAGTCAGGGTTGACGACGAGCAGCCGGCTGCCATCATCGGTGATGGCGATGGCAGAACTGGATCGCTTTGCATATTGGGGGACTTGCAAGCTGGCCGTCGGAGGCACGACGGCCAGCAGAACCAGGAGGAGGGGAAGGGATACAAAGGCAAGCTGAACGCCGGCACGGCACGACCATTTTTCACGCCAGCCGGCGTGCGGGAGGGTTGGAGCACGGGGTGTGTTGGCCATGAGTGCACTCGCCTGTGTTGAAGATAGATGGAAGACAATCCAGGTTGATTATACCATATCGTCCCAGGCAAATGTAGACCGCCACGTGAAATAAGGCGAAAAAAGAGCCTCCGAATACCCTACGTTCCGCGGTGGGGTGCACTGCGCTTCCCCCTGACGAAGGCGTTAATTGGCAAGATGGATTGTCAGAGGCATACGGCCAGACGATGTCTGGACAAAAAGGGGAACGCTCACAGATTTGCACACGTGTGTTTTCTGCTATACTCTACGATGAGAGACGCGTATGTGTAGCAAGGAGGAGGAGGTCACGATGAGCACGCACAACATCGATCCTCTCCTGCTCGCCGCCACATCGGCGTTATTGCTCGTAAGTCTGTACGCCTTACGGCTATGGCTACGCTTCTGGTTCATGCGGAAAGTAGTTGAGGAGGTGACGCACTTGGTGTCGCAGCATGAGGGGGCCAGGAGACCGGAGGCGGGTAGCAGTTGCGGTGGAATTCTGCTGTTGCTCCTGGTGATAGCAACCGGCATAGATATACTGCTCCGGCTGCGCTGATACCGCATAAGCAGATAGAGGTGCGGGGGAAGTAGCTGTAGCCTGAAGGCGGCCTCGAACCACCATCGATGAAGGATGGCCGGCCGGGCACAGTTGAGAGGCTGCAAATCACACAGAGAGCGGGGTCGTGGACTCCGCTCTCTGTGTGATCTGTGCCAGTTCGGAGATCCGCCTGGGTTGATTTACAATCGAGGTAACTACTCAGCCACTTCGCGCCTGGCGAATAAATTCGCGGCAACCCTTGCGAAACCGACCTTTGTCGGTTGTATCTTGAGTCGCCGAAGGGCGACTTCGCAAGGGTAGGCGCGGTTTCAACCGCCGGCATCAGGAAGGCTGAGTAGTAACCAATCGAGAAGACTGGGACAGCCGGCTACTCGAAATCGTCGGGCGACAGGTTGGACTGCCGGCACCACTCACAGGCAAACGAATCGTCGTACAGGCGCTCCCGGTCAGTTACGTCGCCCCGGAAGACCTCTTCGTGGAGGGCAGCCTGACGCTGCCCGAAACTTCGTGCTGTCAGTTTCCCGCCAAAGCCACGTTGTCTCCAACGAGGAACATCTGAAATCAGGCTGTGCGTTGCCATGAGCTTTACCTCCTTAATGAGAATCATTGCTGCGGAACATCAAAAGTGTATGCCAGGTCAGCATCGACCATGGCCGGCGCCCATTGTTCCGGCATCCAGGTGGAGATCTCTTGCCGAGCGATGTAGGCTGTCAGATCGGCGACCCGGCAGGAATACCCCCATTCGTTGTCGTACCATGCAACCACGCGAACCAACTGTCCTGCCACAGTGGTCGATAGGGCATCAACAATGGCCGAGTGCTCGTCTCCAATGTAGTCACTCGACACCAGAGGCTTGTCCGAGATAGACAGGATGCCACGGAGAGAGCCGTCGGCCGCTGCACGGAAGGCCTCATTCACCTCATGGGCCGTGGCCGGCTGTTTCAAATGTGCAACCAGGTCGATCATCGACACGGTCTGGACAGGCACGCGAATTGCGGCGGCGCCTATCCGGCTGCCAAGGCCCGGCAAAACACGATCGAGGGCTTTAGCTGCACCAGTTGTAGTAGGGATAATGTTATTGCCGGCTGCCCGCGCACGCCGCGGATCTTTATGTGTCGAGTCCAATAGGCTCTGGCTGTTCGTGTAAGAGTGGACTGTGGTTACAAACGCCTCGGCCAGGCCAAACGCATCGTCCAACGCTTTGCTCACGGGGGCCAGACTGGTCGTCGTACAAGAACTGCTGGAGATTACACGGTGGTGGTATGGATCATAATCCTGGTGATTGATGCCATACACGAGCATCACATCGGCCCAGTCCGTAGGACAGGTGATGATTACCCGCTCTGCCCCTTCGCGCAAATGCTCCTCAGCATATTCTGGATACTTACACTTACCGGTAGCGTCGATCACCAAATCAATGTCGTAATCCCCCCAGCCCATCGTGCGATGGGGATCAAGTCGTGGTATAATTGGGATGTCCTGGTCGTCGACGATGAGGGTGTTGCTGTGGTCACTGACATTGGCTGTTACTGCATGGGGAAATCGCCCGTATGTCGAGTCGTGTTCCAGCAAATGGGCCCGGACTTCGGTTTTGGTGGGATCTGTTACACCGATAGCTGCAATCTGAAGTTCTGGGTGGTTTTCCCAAAGAATCTTGAAAACCTGGCGACCAATGCGGCCGAAGCCATTGATACCAATTCGGGTGATAGACACAACGTTACTCCTTGTTTGTATGATTAGGCCATTAATCGGCTGCTTTGAATTTATTATTGGCCGTGAGAGAGTTTGTAGTTCATACCATGCAAAACGCAACACGCCTTGCAAGCTATATCAGATACATTGATCATAAGTATACCCTTCACCAGCGTTGCGGAATCTCTGTCATGTCCAGAGTCATTTCGATCAAGGTACTGCGGCAAGCTGGTTTAATTCCACTATCAGTCCACTTTTAGTCCACTCACAGGCAGTGAATAAGAAGATGTTCGCTATGAACTGGTGGCATAATCCTGGAGGCGGATAACCAATGGATGCAGAATTCTTCGAGGAAATCGATGTGGCGATTCGGCTGGTGCGCCGGCGCAAGCGCAAGGCGTTGGGCGAGCTGCCCCGACTGCGAGATCTCAAGGTGGTACAAGACCGGCTCCAGCAACCGGTGGAGCTGGTTTCGCCGGCCTTCGTCGGCGCAGTCATCGAGACTCTGTTCAAAGAGGTTATTGCCACGTTGAAGCCGACCTCCAAGGAGGATCCTAATGATCCCGACTGGCGCAACTACATTCTCTTGCACGACTACTTCGTTCTGGGAGAGCCGTGGAAAATCGTCGCTGATGGGGTGGGGGTGGGACGTGCACGCTTCTTTGAGATTATGTCATCGGCTATCGATGCTCTGGCCCTGACATTCATCGAAGACTATTCGTTGGCTGCTACGACTGAGTTAGTGGCCCGCGATGTACAGCACAATTTGCCACGCCCGATGTACCAATTCGTCCGGCGTTCCGATGACGAGGGAAGAGACCTGGTCGAGCGGGTTATTCGGGGACTTTCGCGCCGGCCATGGGTCGTTTCCATCCGCGGATTCCCAGGGGCCGGCAAAACCACGCTGGCACTGGAGGTGGCCCAGCGCTGCGTGGAGCGCGCTTACTTTGATGCGGTCATTTGGATCGCCGCCAGGACCGAACGGGAGGGGTATGTCACGTCCCGCGAGACAGTTTTCAACACCATTGGACAGGTTCTGGGAGATCGACGTATCGTAGCCGCGGAGAGCGTGGAAGAGAAACACACGTTGGTCCTGAAGAACCTAGCCGGCCTACCCAAGTGCCTGATCATTATTGACAACACCGAGGTGCTGACCGAAGAGCAACACCAGCAGATCTACCACTTTGTCCAGCAGGTCCCAATGACGACCGCTGTGCTTCTAACGAGTCGAGAGCGCGGACGAGCGAGTGAGCTTGAGACAGTGATTAAGTTATTTGGTATGTCATTTGACGAGGGTCTAGCCTTCATGCAGAACGTGTGTCAAGCGCGGGGGCTATCCCCCAACGAGGCAGACCTGCGCTACATTTACGAGGCCACAAGCGGCATCCCATCGGCTATTCGGATGGCTATCGGGTTGATGACCGAGGGCTATACCGCGCAGGAAGCCGTGCGCAGTGATATAGGGCAGGTCGAGGAACTCCTGGAGTATCTGCTCGAAGAAGGATATGGAAAATTAACTGCAACGGAGAAGAAGGTCCTCCACGTGATGCCCATCCTGGCAAAGCCAGCCCCATTGCCGATCATCGCTGCGGCCAGCTCCGTCGAGGGTTCACACCTGCGAGCCGGCGTTAACCGCTTGCGGACTCTGTTCTTGATCAACGAGCATGCAGCCTCACGCTATGACATCCTGGCCCCGACACGCTATTTCCTCCGCCGGCGAGCTGATGAAGCAATCACTCTCTTGGAGCCTGACCCGGGCCAAGGAACGCTGAAAACTCCGTACCGCAATCTGGCCAGAGGGTACCAACAGGCCATCCGCTCGCTGAAGCGCGAAGAACAGGAACGCTTCATTCGAGACCAGTGGGACAACCTCCTGTCTATCACGCGGTGGTGCTATAAGAGCGAAGAATTGGCTTTAGCCGGCCTGCTCGACCTTCTAGGATACTGGCTGGGATTGTGGGGCTACAAGCGTGAGCGGGTGATGTGGGGCGAGCTGGCCGTCGATCTGCTGCGACGCGAGGAAAGGGGCACCCAGGCAGCCGCATGGCACCTGGTCTACGATGTCGGTTGGACTCACTTTCAGCAAGGACAACATCAGCAAGCACGTGCATGCTTTGAGGCGGCTCTCGACATGGCCAGCGCCGGCTACCCTCGGGTGCAAGGAGTTGCCCTTCGGAATCTAGCTCAAATCGCACGCGAATACCACAGGGATTTCGACGAGGCCAAGCGATTGTACCTCGATGCACTCTCGATCTTTCAACAGATCGGAGATGAGCGGTGGATTGCGATCTGCAAGGGCGGGCTGGGGGTGTTGGCGCTGCTGCAACACGACGCCGTCCAGGCCGAGAATTACCTGGCCGACGCTCAGGAGATCAACCAAAAACTTGGCGAGATCGAGGGACTGGTTTCAAACATCAGTGACCGCGCTCAGGTTGCACTGGAGAAAGATAATCTCCCACGGGCGGAACATCTTCTCAGTCGAAGCAGCCAACTCGCTCAGGAGAGGGAATTACCAGAAGAAGAAGCCTATGCAAAGGTCCGCCTGGCGCGGCTACGGGAGCGCCAGGGGAGAATCGAGGAAGCTTTCGTACTGGCTCAGCAAGCTCATCAGATTTACGAGCGTGTCGGGTTGCGCACACCCACCGTGGGAGAAGTCGAGCAACTACGAAATCGACTCCAGATGCGCGCCCAAGAATTGAACGGAGGATAATAGAGTGGACTACCGCAGATTGGGACGGACGGGATTGAAGGTGTCGGCATTGTGCCTGGGCACTATGCAGTGGGGCTGGACGGCGGACGAGGTTGCCGCCATTCAGGTGATGGATGCTTTTGTGGAGGCCGGCGGCAACTTCGTGGACACCGCCGATGTCTACTCCATCTGGGCCGAGAACAACCCCGGCGGGGTGTCGGAACAGATCATCGGGCGCTGGATGAAGGAGCGCGGCAACCGCCGGCAGATCGTGTTGGCGACGAAAGTGAGAGGCCCCATGTGGCCCGGTCCCCATGGCCAGGGCCTGAGCCGCAAGCACATCGTCGAGGCGGTGGAGGATAGCCTGCGCCGGCTCCAGACCGACTACATTGATCTGTACCAATCCCACGCCTTCGATGAAACGACGCCCATCGAAGAGACGATGGCGGCCTTTGACCAGTTGGTTCGGCAGGGCAAGGTACTCTACGTGGGCTGCTCCAACTATCCGGCCTGGCGGCTTGCCAAAGCGCTGTGGGCCAGCGACGTACACGGCCTGGCGCGCTACGAGTCGCTCCAGCCGCATTACAGCCTGGCGCATCGCGCCGAGTTCGAGCGGGAGCTGATGCCGCTGTGCGAAGCCGAGGGTCTGGGCGTGATCCCCTACAGCCCACTGGCCGCCGGCTTCCTCACCGGCAAATACGAGCGGGACAGCGTGCCCGACAGCGCCCGCGCCGCCGGCATCCAGCAGCGCTACTTCAACGAGGCCGGGTGGCGCACCCTGGATGCCGTGCGCGGCGTGGCCGAGGAAGTGGGCAGCACGCCGGCTGCTGTGTCCCTGGCCTGGCTGCTGGCTCAACCGGTCATCACCGCGCCCATCATCGGCGCCAATTCCGTGGAGCAGTTGCAAGACAGCCTGCCGGCGTTGGATGTGGCGCTGTCTGAGGAGCAGATCGCACGGTTGAACGAGGCGTCGAAATGGCAAGGAGAATAGCGCCATCGGTCACGATCCGAATTTGCTGAGGTTGATGGCCGTCCTCATCACATTGGCCAGTTCGACGGACGACACCGGCCCTCTGAAGCGCACGACGCGGGTGTCCGTCGGCAACAGCGGCTACCCGGACTCACGAAGCGGGCGGCAATGAACGCTGGCCAGCAAGGCTGAAGCCGTGGCGGTCAGCAGGACTGGTCGCCACGGTGGGAGGCCAGCCACGCCACCGAAAAGGGGCAACTCGTTCAGCAGATGTGGACCCGCAGAACCGACGGTGAGCGCAATGACCACAAAATCCTATCCGATAGGGTGTCCGTCGTCAAGAGGCACAATTCCCAAAGTCTGGGCAAAGACGCGCAGCCCTTGTCCGCGATACGTTGTCTCAGAATCCCGTAGATTGCGCTGGCCCCGATGGTTACTGTACGCGGCTGTCCTGATCAGCCTGGTATGGTTGAGCGCCCCAGCTCCACTTTTTTCCCAGAATGAGCTGGATCGTGTGACGCGTTTACCCTTTGTGAGCCGCAATCACCCCGGATTTCAAGTCACCTGGGTCACCGTCCGTCGGGTCATCGACGGCGATACCATCGAACTGGCCAGCGGAGCTCGCGTCCGATACATCGGAATTGACACGCCGGAGATGAGCGGCCCTCGGGAGTGCTACGCGACCGAGGCAACGGCAAAGAACCGTGAGTTGGTCGAGGGCAAGCGGGTTGCGCTGCGCAAGGACGTCAGCGAGACGGATCGGTACGGTCGATTGCTACGTTACGTCTACCTGCCAACCGGCGAGATGGTCAACGCCACGCTGGTACGCGAGGGATATGCAGTCACCTCGACGTTTCCGCCCGACGTGATGTTTGCCGATTTGTTTGTTGAACTGGAGCGGGAGGCGCGCGAAGCGGCGCGCGGGCTGTGGGGGCCGGCCTGTGAGACACCAACGACCCCGACGCTGACGCCGATCCCCAGCGTGACGCCGGGACCTGACCCGGCCGGCGTTCGAGTGAACGGCCCGTGCAGCCAGTTCGATGCACCGGGCAACGATCACTACAATCTCAACGAGGAGTGGGTCTGCTTCACCAACTACGGGGGAGAATCATCAGAGATGACGCGCTGGCAAGTGAGAGACGAATACGGCCACACCCACATCTTCTCGTCTTTCACGCTAGCCAGCGGCGCGACAGTCCGCCTGAACACCGGAGCCGGCGCAAATACGCAGGCCGACCTGTACTGGGGGTCGAGCAGCGCAATTTGGAACAACGACGGGGATACCGTCTATCTGTGGGACGCCGCCGGCAATCGTGTTGACGAATACCTCTATCCCTAGCTGCCGGAGCAGATCAGCCGGCAGATCGCCATCGCCGAATGTCGTCAACGTGCGGGTCTCTTTCTCCGCCAGCCCTGGGAACAAGCGATAGAACGGTACAAGACTCAATGTCGTTCACCTTCTGAATGCCCTCGCTGATGTGAACAACCGGATTGCCAGGATAGACGGATCGGCCG
>JBHHXF010000042.1:0-14675 GCA_046756905.1 Anaerolineae bacterium
CGGCGAACAACCCGTAGCCGGCCACTAGAGCGATGGCCGTCGACGCGACCAGGTAGGGGTGTGGGAGTTGGACGCGCGCCTCGGTTGTTTGTTGTTCAAGGATTCTGTCGGCCACCATAAACCTCTAGATTGCTCGTCAGAACGCGTCAATGATGGCTGCCAGCCCGCAAGGGCGGGGCGGCGCCACATCGCGTCAACCTTTCCGGGAACCCTTCGGCAGGCTCAGGACGTCGCCCTTGCGAAGAATTACGAAAGGATTTCGCAATACACAATACGCGGAAAACACAATTCGGTTGCTTTCTGGCTTCGCATGTGGTAGGATTAATCGACCGGTATGCCGCCTGATCATTCTACTTGGCCCCAGACCAACCGTCAAGCAACTGCGTCCATTTCCTTATGCGTCTCACAGCTTTCGCGGTAGGCACCCTCGCCGTGACCGCCGCAATTGCCTACCTCACATACCGCAGTGCGCAACTGCTGAGGGAGATCGAAGTACCCTTCAACCTGATGTTGTCACCGGTGGAGAACGGGTTCCGCCTCCTGCTCATTCTCCTCTGCCTGGCTCTAGGATGGCTGAGCGGTCTCCCGCCGGCGCGCCTGGGATGGGCCGTCCAGTCACCGGCCACGGACATTCTCATCGGCTTGGTGCTGGGCACGGCCATACAATCCGTGCTCCACCCGGTCACACACTGGGCAGTCACCCGGTTCGGCAAGCAGGTCTACTCCCCCGTTGTCATGCTAAACATCCTACCCGAAACCCGCCGCGAATGGGTTCTGGTCCCGCTGGCCCTGGCGCCGGCGGCTCTGGTGGAGGAGCTCTTGTTCCGATCACTGTTGCTGGGCGGGCTGTCAGTCTTGTGGCCAGCCATGATCCTGGCCATTGGCGGATCACTACTGTTCGGCGTGATGCACGCGCCGCAAGGCCCCCTGGGGATCGCTGCAACCGGCGTAGTCGGGTTCGTTCTGTCGCTGGTGTTCTTGTGGCGCGGAACCCTGCTATCCGTCTTCGTGATGCACTATTCGATCAATGTGATGCAATTGCTGCGCGCATCGTGGGAACAGGAATGGATGCAGCAGCATTGGGCCTCGTGATTGACAAACTCGGAAGTTGGAATATACTTGCTTTTCCAATTTTCAGTGATCAGCATTCAGTAATCAGTTTACTACTCAGCCTGCTCGGCCTGGATTGTCAAATCCCGCTTCGATGCGTGTCATTGCGAGCAGCCTGATGCTTTTCCAGGCTGTGAAGCAATCCCCAAAGTGCGCTGGAGATTGCTTCGGCGGAAAAGCGCCGCCTCGCAATGACAGGCTGAGTAGTAACGTAATCAGTTTGCCTTGATCGCCATCTTATGACTGACCACTGACCACTGATTACTGATTACGGCTGACCGAAATCGTCAGCATGGGAGAGAATGCAAATGCAGAGACCAATAGTTGGAGTCCCGAGTCACAGCTACGATAGAGTTCTGGATGGCACTTACCCGCCCAGTTTCTTGATGACCCAGGTGTACATTCAGCGGCTGGGAATGGCTGGCGCTGCTCCCATCATCGTTCCGTTGTTACAGTCGGATGATGCGTTGCGCGCCATCTACGAACGACTGGATGGCCTGTTTCTGGCTGGAGGCGTCGACGTCGACCCTTCCTACTACGGTGAGCCGCCACATCCGAAGCTCGGAGAGGTCAATCGGGATCGGGACCGCGTGGAACTCGCGCTACTGCGTTGGGCCTTGGAGGGCAATTTGCCGATTCTGGCGGTCTGTCGCGGCATTCAGGTACTGAATGTGGCCGCCGGCGGCACCCTGTATCAGGACATCGAAGCTCAGATCCCCCACTCCATACGACACAACTACCATCAGATAAAGCCACGAAACTACCGGGCGCATGAAGTGACCGTTGAACCCGGATCACGCTTGTCTACCGTAATGGGTACGCAGGAGATAGGCGTTAATAGCCTCCATCACCAGGCTGTCAAGAACGTGGCCCCAGGCTTCCACGCAACGGCCTGGGCTGCCGACGGCGTAATCGAGGGGATCGAAGGGCTGAATGGCCACTTCGTCGTTGGCGTGCAGTGGCACCCAGAAGCCCTGGCAGAAGAAGATGAAGCCATGCAGTCGTTGTTTGACAGCTTCGTCGACGAAATCCAGAGTCGGCTGAAGATTGAAAGGCTGGAGAGTTAAGGCAGTCAGGGGGCTACGTTCGGGCCGTCACTCCTGGAAGGCGTGCATGTCGCGCCAGTTCGGCCCAACCTTCACATCAACCTTTATCGGAACATCAAGCTCGAAAGCACCGCGCATGATTCGGCGAACGAGGAGTGCGACTTCGTGAAGTTCTTCCTCTGGCACCTCCAACAGCAGTTCGTCGTGGACCTGGAGCAGCATCCGAGCCCGGGACTTGCGTAGTTTTAGTGCGGCGTGTAGCTCAATCATGGCCAGCTTGATGATGTCAGCCTGGGTGCCCTGGATTGGGGCGTTGATCGCTTCGCGGTAAGCGGCCTCGCGCAGGTTGCGGGGCACGCGCCGGCGCTGCAACTCGGGGAAATAGCGTCGCCGGCCCAGCAAAGTCTCTACATAGCCCTCCTCGCGGGCCTTCCTCCTGGTCTCCTCCATGTACGCCTGCACACGAGGGAGTCGCTTCAGATAGCTCTCGACGAACTCGCTCGCCTCACTCTGCGTCATGTCTGTCTGCCGCGAGAGACCATACCCGCTCAACCCGTAGATAATGCCAAAGTTGGCAACCTTGGCCAGCCGGCGCATGTCGGGAGTCACCTGATCCAGGGGCACGCCGAACAGCGTGGCAGCAGTGCTGGCGTGGATGTCCTCGTCGCGCCGAAACGCTTCCACCAACCGTGGCTCACCGCTTATGTGGGCCAGGATACGCAATTCGATTTGCGAATAGTCAGCACCCACCAGCAGGCACCCCTCGTCAGCCGTGAATGCTTTACGAATTTGCCGGCCTACATCCGTTCGAATGGGGATATTCTGCAAGTTGGGGTTGGTGGACGAGAGACGACCGGTCACAGTTGCAGTCTGATTGAACGACGTGTGAATCCGGCCCGTGTGCGGGTTGACCAGGGCCGGCAGTGAATCAACGTAGGTTCCCTTCAGCTTGCTAAGATGCCGGTACTCCAGGATCAGATCGCAGATGCCGTAGGGGTCCTTGCCCTCGTCGCGAATCTCCTGGAGCACCGAAGCGGCCGTCGAGTAGCCGGTCTTGGTACGCCGCTTGCGAGGCAGACGCAGTTCCTCGAATAGCACGCCGGCCAGTTGCTGAGGCGAGTTCACATTGAACTCGTAGCCAGCGATCTGATAGATTTCCTTCTCCAGCGCGGTGATGCGTTGGTGCATCGCGCGCGAGATGTCGGCTAGCACGTGGGGGTCAATTCGGATGCCGGCCATCTCCATGTCGGCCAGGACCGGCGCCAGGGGCATCTCCACATCCCGGAAAAGATGCCACAGGTCGGGGTGCTCGCGAAGCTCGCTCTCCAGCAGGCGTGCAAGTCGGACCGTCATGTCGGCATCCGCGCTGGCGTATGCCGTGACTGGCTCGACGGGCACCTGGTCCATGGTGATCTGATTGCGGCCCTTGCCGATGAGCTCGGTTATAGGCTGCATCTCTACACCCAACTTGGACCACGCGATGGCCTTCAGGTTGAGGGTTCGGCGCGACGGCTCCAGCAGCCAGGCCGCAATCATGGTATCGAACATGGGACCCATGACCTCGACGCCATGGCGCGATAAGACTATAATGTCGTACTTGATATTGTGAGCGAGCTTCGTGATGTCGGGGTTGCTCAGCAGCGGGCGAACAGTGTCCAGAGTCTCTTCCAAGGACAAATTGCGGTGCGGTTGGACATCGGCGGGGCCCATGCCCAGGTCCAAACGCCACTGATTGTAGTCGGCGTCGTGTCCCACCGGAACGTACCAGGCTCCGCCTGGCTCCACGGCAAGGGCCAGCCCAACCAAATCGGCCAGCATCGCGTCCTGGCTGGTCGTCTCTGTGTCGAAAGCAAAAGCATTGGCCCGAGCTATTTGCTCTACCACCTTTTGGAGTTCAGCCGGCTGATCCACGGTGTGATATTCGGCCGACCGGGGCGACGGGCCTTCGGCAGCCTGATCGAACATTGGTAGCTGGGTGGGAATCTCAGTGTCAGGCAGCCGATTCACCAGGCTCTGGAATTGCAGCTCGCGAAACAAATCAATCACTCGGTCACGGTCAAAATCACGCAGCCGGCATTGATCCAGGTCTAGCTCAACCGGCACGTTGCGTTGGATGATCACCAGTTCCTTGCTCAGGAGTGCAGTCTCACGGTGTTGAGCCAGGGCGTTGCGAGCGCGAGTATTGCTGATCTCATCCAGGTGAGCCACGACGTTCTCGACCGTGCCGAACTCCTTTAAGAGAGCCGTTGCCGTCTTGTCTCCAATCCCCGGTACGCCTGGGATGTTGTCCGAGGGGTCCCCCTTCAGACCTTTGTAGTCCGGCAGTTGCTCGGGTTTGAGACCATACCGCTTCTCAACACCTTCCAGGTCGTAGACAACGGTATCGGAGAAACGCCCCCTGGAAGTCAATACGCGCACGTGGGGATCAATGAGCTGGAAAGTGTCTGTGTCGCCAGTGACGAGGAGAGTATCAACCCCTGCTTCCGCAGCCTGCCGGGTAAGAGTACCCAGCACATCGTCGGCCTCATAACCATCGACCTCGTAGATGGGCATGTTGAGGGCTTCGACCAGTTCACGGATTCGGTCCATCTGGATACGAAGCGAGTCAGCCATTTCCGCCCGATGGGCTTTATATTCCGCGTATTGATCCTTGCGGCCGCTGTAGCCGGCATCGAAACTGACGGCGACGTAGTCGGGCTTCTGCTCATCGAGAACGCTGAGAAGCATGGACGCGAAGCCGTAGGTGGCGTTGGTCGGTTCGCCCTGAGTGGTGGCCATCTCAGCCGGCAGTGCATGGAACGCCCGATAGGCCAGAGCGTGGCCATCTATTAGAACGAGCGTTTTGCGCTGCTTGTCGTCACTCAACGATCGTGCCATTGATCACATCAACCTTTCCCATCCCATATTGTACCTTGCGGTCTGGCCAAAGTCAAAGCTTGACCGCATGGTCGACGGAGATCGACTTTTCGGTCCCCCGACGACGCACGGGGCCGATTTTGCCGGCTTTCAAACCTCCACGTGATATGCTCACAATAGCCTGTCTTTTAGCAACTCTTCCTGCCACAAATACTTGACTTTTATGTATATCTGTGGTATCATAGATGTGTACTCGAAGAGCAAATCTGAGGTTGTAAGTGACGGCGGTGATCCCCGGACCGGCCGCTGTGACCGTACTCCATAGGGAATGACTGTTAGCTACTCGGCGACCATTCAACCGTGCTCAGTACAGGCTTCATGCCTACACAACTCCGCCCCGCGCTTTGCCCCAACTGGCCAAGTTCAATCCATCGCCTGGGAAATGTGACATGCTCATATAGTGAGCAGAAGGGGAGCAAATGAAGTTGGAAAACAGCAGCGCGCAGAAAGACTCGATTCTTCAACAACTCCTCATTCAAGCTGATGAACAAGGATACCTGACCGCGGATGAGATACTCGAGCTACTGCCTGAAGTCGAGGATCATCTCGGGGCCCTGGAAGAACTGTATTTGAATCTTGAGGAAGAAGGGATTCCGATCTACGCTAATGGTGATGTGCCGGCGGGTAATCACACACAAGATGGCGAAGAGGTATTGCCAGACCTGGCAGCCATTCCCAGTGACGACACCATTAGCCTCTACTTCGGTGAGATTCGCCCAATTCCCCTGCTCACGGCCGAGCAAGAGGTGGATCTCGCCAAGCGCATTGAGAAAGGAGAAAAAGCCGCTCGACAGATCCGGACCGTGGATAGCAGCCAGGTCAACACTAGCGAGTGTGAAGAGCTTCAGCAGTTGCGGCGATTGGGCGAGGAAGCGACTCATATCCTGGTTCAATCGAATTCCCGTTTAGTTATTAGCATCGCCAAAAAGTACACCGGCCAGGGTGTTCCATTTCTTGACTTGATTCAGGAGGGCAATTTGGGATTGATGAAAGCCGCCGAGAAGTTCGATCACCGTCTTGGCAATCGGTTCAGCACGTATGCCACTTGGTGGATTCGTCAGTCTATCACACGGGCGCTGGCCGATCAGGGTCGTACCATTCGGGTGCCAGTCCACATGAACGACCGCATCCGACGCGTGTACGGCGTTGCTCAGTCGCTGGAGCAGGAACTGGAGCGCAAGCCCAGCCCCGAAGAAATCGCTCTTGAAATGGGCCTATCGCCACGCCAGGTCCAGCAGGCACTCCGTGCCAGTCACCGGCCGCTGTCCCTGGAGAAGCCAGTAGGCGAAGAAGGAGATAGTGAGCTGGGGCAGTTTGTCGAAGACGACCGCGCGCCGGATCCGGTGGAAGAGGCGTCGTTATTCATGCTGCAGGCAGATGTTGAGGAAATGCTGCATTCACTGACCCCGCGAGAAGAGCGGATTCTGCGTATGCGCTATGGGCTGGGCGGCACCAAGCGGCACACTCTCAAGCAGGTGGGCAAGAAGTTCGGGCTCACGCGCGAACGCATTCGCCAGATCGAACAGGAAGCACTGCGTAAGCTGCGCCACCCACGCCGGAGCAGCAAGCTGCGAAGCTACCTGTCGTAGCATAGAGTGTCCGGAGTGTGAAGGCCGCTCCCGGGTTGGGGGGCGGCCTTTTTGCTGTCCTTAGAGCCCATGTCTTTCAAAGAAAGCCTCTTCGCGTTTTTCCGATATTTGTAGTATAATTGTTTAAGTGACAGTCGCGGGCGCTTCGGCCACAGGGTCGGGGACCCGCGTTTGTTGTGAGGGACTGTCCCGCCCGCCGGATGGCGGATGGCAAAGATCGGACTCTGGAGTAAAAACTGGTGTTTTTTCAGCGCGAGAAAGCACAGGAACAACAGTTGGAAAAGGGTCTGGAAAAGACCCGCCGCGGGTTTTTCGGTCGGATTGCCGGCCTCTTGGGCCCTAGCGATATAAACGATGATACTTGGGATGACCTGGAAGCACTACTGATCCAGGCCGATGTGGGTGTCAACACAGCCATGGAACTGGTGGAGGAACTGCGCCAGGAGGCATCCCAGCGCGGTTTGAGGCGCGCCGATGAGGTGCAGACATTGCTTAAAGCCAGGCTGGTCCAGATATTGGAGGCCCCACAATGCGACTATGCCGCCGGCCAACGTCTTCTGACGGTCATCCTGATCGTCGGTGTAAACGGCTCTGGCAAGACAACCAGCATTGCCAAGCTGGCCAAGATGCACAAGGAGCAGGGTAAGAGCGTGGTCCTGGTAGCCGGCGATACCTTCCGCGCCGCAGCCATAGAGCAGCTTCAAATCTGGGCGGATCGCGTTGGTGTGCCCGTGATCTCGTCGAAGTCCGGGTCCGATCCGGGCGCGGTGGTCTTCGATGCACTGCGGGCCGGCGTCGCACGCAAAGCTGATGTTATCATTATTGACACAGCCGGCCGGCTTCAGACGAAGTACAATCTGATGGAGGAGCTGAAGAAATTGCGCAACATCTGCAGCCGGCAGGTGCATCAAGCGCCTCATGAGACGCTGCTCGTGCTGGATGCCACCACGGGACAGAACGCCATGTCCCAGGCAAAAGCTTTCAAGGAGGCCGTCGATATCACCGGTGCCATTCTTGCCAAGCTGGATGGCACAGCCAAAGGCGGTATGGCCTTCGCCGTCGCCAAGGAGTTGGACCTGCCGATTCAGTTTGTGGGGACAGGTGAGGCGATGGATGATTTCGCGGTATTCGACGCGCAGAAGTTTGTCGATGCGCTGTTTGAAGCAGCTTAGTCCAAGATCCGTACGTTTCGGCAGTTGAAACTGCACCAACCCTTCGACAAGCCCTTCGATAAACTCAGGACGAGGCTCAGGACGTCGCATCTGCGAAGCATGTCCTGAGCCTGCCGAAGGATCGCCCTTCGGCGACTGGTCTTCAGCCGGCGAAGGCCGGCTTCGCAGGGGTTGCCGCGATTTCAATCGCCAGGCTGAGTAGCTACTTGAGGAGGTAACTCAGATGGAAGAACTCATGACTCGCTTACAGACACTAGAGGACCAGATTCGCGCATTCCGGGGGCGTCTTTGACATTGCCGGCAAGGCGGAAGAGGTTGCGAGATTAGAAAAGGAGTCCATCGATCCACACTTCTGGGACGATCCAGAGGCTGCACAGAGAAAGATGCAGCGGCTCTCGGATCTGCGGGGAGAGGTCGATCTCTGGGATGGTCTCGAAGCCAGGGCTGCTGATCTGGTAGACCTGCTGGAGCTTGCCATGGGCGCCGGCGATGAAGCAATCGCCGATGAGATTGCCGGCGAGGTCCAGGAGATCGAAGCTCAAGTAGCGGGATTGGAGGACCGGCTGCTGCTGTCGGGAGAGTATGATAGCCACGATGCGGTTCTGGCCATCCACGCCGGCGCCGGTGGCACCGAGTCGCAGGACTGGGCGCAAATGCTGCTCCGCATGTACCTGCGCTGGGCGCAGAACCACGCCTATGGCACCGCTATCATCGACCAGACCGAAGGAGAGGAGGCCGGCCTCAAGAGTGTTACGGTCGAGGTGAGTGGTCAGCACGCCTATGGCTATTTGAAAGCCGAGCGTGGCGTGCATCGCCTGGTTCGCCTCTCGCCCTTTGATGCGTCGAATCGCCGGCACACCTCCTTTGCTTTGGTGGAGGTAATGCCGCTCATTGACGACGACATCGATATTGAGATCGACCCCAACGACCTGCGAATGGACACTTATCGGGCCAGCGGGGCCGGAGGCCAGCACGTCAACAAGACAAGTAGCGCTGTGCGAATCGTGCACGAACCGACTGGCATCGTCGTGCAGTGCCAGAATCAGCGCTCCCAATTGCAGAATCGGGAGACGGCAATGCGAATCTTGCGGGCCCGCCTTCTGGAGTTGGAGCTGGAAAAGCGGGAAGAGGAGCAAGTCCGGCTGAAGGGCGAACACGTGGATGCCGGCTGGGGCAATCAGATCCGGTCATACGTACTGCATCCGTATCAGATGGTGAAAGATCATCGCACAGAGTACGAGACAGGCAAGACTCAGGCCGTGCTAGATGGCGACCTGGATGAATTCATCCAGGCCTTCCTGAAATCCCAGGTCGGCGTGCCGGCATAGGGCATTAGACAGGCTGCGCCGATAGAAGCGCCATCAGCGCAGCCTGTTCGGTTTGAGAGATATGTGCGTCGTAGGTTACTACTCAGGCGTGGGAACCCTTGCGAAGGTTCATGAGTAAATTCTGTTGGGTAGCATTTTTTGCAAGCCAAGAACGACTCCGCTGGCAGGGTTATTCGCAACCTTCGCAAGGGTGGCTGAGTAGTAACCGTCGTAGTTTCGTAAGCTTCCATTGAATCTTGACAGTCGGCCCCGAATTGGCTACTATTGACCTAGGCAGCACAGTTTTCGTCTCATGGCCAGTTACATACTCTATCGACTTCTCGGCTGGCTTGCGCCACATATCCCGCCCAGGCTTGGCTACGGGCTGTTTGCGCGTCTCGGGGATCTGTTTTACCGGCTGGATGCCAGTGGCCGGCAGGCTGTTCAGGACAATCTCCGGCACGTGCTGGGTCCTGCGGTGCCCGCCGGCGTCCTGGACGAGAAGGTAAGAGCCACCTTCCGCATGCAGGCGTACAACTACTTCGACCTGTTCCGCCTGCCAGCCATGTCGGCCGAGGAGGTCGCGGCCCGTCTGAATGTCGAAGGGTGGGAGAACCTTGAGACTGCTATTGCCCGTGGCAAAGGCGTCGTTCTTGTTTCCGCCCATCTTGGCAACGTCGACGTTGTGATGCAGATTCTGGGGCTGCGGGGTGTCAATGCGACGATGGTTGCGGAGCACTTAAAACCGGAAGAGCTGTATCGATATGTGACGCGTATTAGGGCAGGACACGGTACGACGATCATACCGGTGGATGGATCCCTACGGGTGCTGTTCCGCGCCCTGCGAGCCGGCGGGGTTGTGGTTCTGGCCCTCGACCGAGATGTGACGCACAGCGGCGTCGAGATCGAATTCTTCGGTGAGCCAGCCAAACTCCCCGATGGATATGCCAGGCTGGCACGTCGCACGGGGTCACTGGTCGTTCCGGGGTTCGGATTGCGCTTGCCGGATCACCAATTGCGTGTGCGGCTGGAGCCAGCACTGGACGTTCCCCAGACCGATGATCGGGCAGTTGATGTTCGAGCAGTGATGCGAAAGGCGCTAAGCGTCGCAGAAAGGTACATAGCGGAGCATCCGGAACAGTGGATAATGTTCCGTCCGATCTGGCGAGAGGGAGGTCAATGAAGATTGCTCAGGTATCACCTTATGACTACCCCTATGCCGGCGGCGTACAGGAGCACATTCGCCATCTGAGTGAGCACTTCCAGGCTCAGGGCCACCAAGTTCGGATTCTGGCGGCTTCATCGGCCGACGAAGATGAGTTGCAAGATAATATCGTAAAAGTCAGTGACACGATCGTGCCGATTCCTTTCAGCGGCTCCATCGTCCGCATCAGCATCTCGCCCCGAGTGTACTGGCGGATTAAGCGTATTCTGGAGGAAGGGCAGTTCGACATCATCCACCTCCACGAGCCGATTGTCCCTCTGCTGCCGCTGGTGGTCTTACGCCATGCCAAGGCGGTAACTGTCGGGACATTTCATGCGTATCGGGATTCTCATGCCGCGTACGAGTGGGGCAAGCCGGCCATTCAGCCCTTCATCGATCGGCTCGACGGCAAGATAGTTGTATCCGAGGCCGCACGTTCGAATGTAGCGCGGCATTTTCCGGGCGAATACGTTGTCATTCCGAACGGGGTTGAGGTAGAGCTATTCGCGGATGACCAGATTGACCCCGTTGCGGAGTTCAATGACGGCCGGCCAAATGTCCTGTTTGTAGGCCGGCTGGAGAAACGCAAAGGATTTAAGTATCTGCTGCAGGCCTTCCGTTTTGTCAAAGCGGCTGTACCCGACGCACGCTTACTCGTGGTTGGCAAGTACGACGAGGAAGACCTGGAGCCATTCGTGTGGTACGTCAAACACCACGAACTGGAGGATGTACACTTCCTCGGGTACGTGGAGGGAGAAGAGCTTCCTCACTACTATCGCACTGCTGACGTCTGCTGTGTGCCATCAACCGGCTTCGAAAGCTTTGGTATCGTGTTACTGGAGGCTATGGCTTCTGGGACACCGATAGTTGCGACGAGTATTGAGGGCTATCGCTCAGTGCTGACGGATGGCAATGAAGGGCGACTGGTCCCCCCGGGTGATGTCGACGAGCTGGCATCGGCGACCATTGCGCTGCTGAACGATCCCGACCTGCGCCGACGGATGGGTCGTGCCGGCCAGGCGACCGCCCAGCAATACCAGTGGGAGACGATTTCACGACGTATTCTAGAATACTACGAAACGCTGCTGGCCGAGCGCCAGCGTCGCGTCCGCGATGGTCAGCCGGCCGAGCACCCCTGGCGAGAGTTGGCCGGCAAGGTGTCGAGCTGGTTCGAACCGAGGACAGAAGGAGGTCGGCGTGCTTAGCGAACGAGCGCGCGAAATGACGCGGGGGGTCCGGCACGACATCGGGGGGATCGTCGCGCGTACCGGGTTAACACCGAACATGCTGACGTGGACCGGACTCCTTCTCAACGTCTTCACGGCCTGGATGCTTTCTCGCGGGAGCTTCGCCGCCGGCGGAGTCCTGGTACTCCTGGCCGGCGCCTTCGATGCGTTAGATGGCAGCGTGGCCCGGGCCACGGGGCGGGCCAGTCCCTTCGGGGCCTTCCTTGACTCTACACTGGACCGACTGTCGGAAGCCATTCTGTACTTTGGGCTTTTGACCTTCTTCGTTAGCACTCCCGGCCATCAGCAGGAGGTCGCCCTCACCTATCTCGCCATCGTCGGCTCTCTAATGGTCAGTTACACACGTGCACGAGCCGAAGGTCTGGGTTTCGAGTGCAAGGTAGGGCTGTTCACTCGGTTGGAGCGGGTGCTGGTGCTTGCGGTGGGCCTGTTGTTGGCTCAACTCCGCACCGCGCTGTGGATTCTCGTAGCCGGCAGCTTTTTCACCGCGTTTCACCGCCTGTGGCACGTTTGGAAAGCGGCCTCGGAATAAGAGCGCACGGTTCTACAGGAGGCAATATGGATTACGAAACAATCATCGTTGAGATCCAAGATCGCGTCGGACTGGTTCGGCTGAATCGCCCCAAAGTGCTCAATGCCCTGAACAGCACAGTGAGCGCCGAGCTCGGGGATGCGCTGGAGCGGCTCGACGCCGATGAAAACGTCGGCTGCATCGTCCTCACCGGCAATGAAAAAGCGTTTGCCGCCGGCGCCGACATCAGTGAAATGGCAGGAGAATCCGCCGTGGATCTGATGCAAAGCGACCGGTTTCGGCATTGGGACCGCATCCGCCGCATCAAGAAGCCCGTTATCGCGGCCGTAAGCGGCTACGCGCTGGGCGGCGGCTGTGAACTGGCTCTGGCCTGCGACATGATCGTGGCCTCCGAGACCGCGAAATTCGGGCAGCCGGAAGTGACGCTGGGTATCATTCCTGGCGCCGGCGGAACCCAACGCCTGACGCGGGCCGTCGGCAAGGCGCTGGCCATGGAAGTGATTCTGGCCAATCGCTGGCTATCGGCTGAGGAGGCGGAACGCGCCGGCCTCGCCAACCGCGTCGTTCCGGTAGAATCTTACCTCGAAGAAGCGATGGGCCTGGCGCGAAAAATTGCCAGCCAGGCGCCCCTAGCCGTTCGGCTGGCCAAGGAGTCCATCCACCAGGCATTCGAGACCGGACTGACGGAAGGGCTTGCTGGGGAGCGGCAGAATTTCTATCTGCTGTTTGCCACCGAGGATCAAACCGAGGGCATGCGAGCCTTCATGGAGAAGCGCGACCCCGAGTTCAAGGGGCGGTAGCGGGGTGTCTGTCCCCCTGCCCAGGAGGAGTGCGAGGGGATGTTCTCACAACGGACTGCGAGCCTTCTGTTCCTGTTGATGGCCGGCCTTCTGCTCATGCCGGCGATTGGCCTGCCATACACAAACATGGATTGGTCGGCCTACTCGGCGGCCTATGACACGGAGACACCGACGTCAACGATCACCCTGTCCCCGCCGGCCACGGGCACGGCCACCACAACACCGACCAGCACGACGACAATCACCAGGACACCGACTGGGACAGCTACGGCTACCACAACAGATACCAGCACAGCAACGGTAACGGCATCTATGACACCCTCTGCATCGCCAACAGCTACGGCTTCTAACACGCCAACAGCAACAGTTGTCACCGGAGCCACCGCCACACCAACTCCAACTTCAAGCGTGACGACTACTCCCAGCGCGACATTGCCGACCGCTCCCACTGCCACAGCAACTGGAACGCAGACTCCGTCGCCCTCGGTAACGGCGACGTCTACTGCCACCGGTGGACCGCCGGCCACCTCGACTCCAACAGCGACCAGCACGGTGACACTGACCATGACTGCCACACCCGGTACAGGCCGTATCGTGGGTCGGGTGCAGGTGCAGGGCCGATTCAATGCTCAGGGCGTGCGAATTGACGTGGATGGCACGCCGGCTGCGACCACAACATCGAATGGGGACTTCGAAGCATCGGGAGTACCGGAGGGCACGCACGTGGTGCGCGCATGGCTGCAAGGGTATCTGCCGGCCGAGAAGGCGGACGTCAGTGTGACGATCGGGCAGACAACAACCCTACCGGCGGTCCAACTGCGCGGTGGAGATGTTGACGGCGATAACGAGGTCGGGCTGCTGGACCTGGTCATCGTGGCCAGCAACTACCACATGACTCCGCCGGACGACCCACGCGCCGACATCAACGCGGACGGATTAGTGGACCTGTTCGATTTAGTTCTGGTGGCCGGCAACTACCGACTCACGGGGCCGCTCTCCTGGCCCTAGCATACAGTGAACAGTATTCAGTGATCAGTGATCAGTGATCAAGGCAACTGTTTACTGTTCACTGTTTACTGCTCACTGTTCACTGACCACTGACCACCGACCACTGACCACTGATGCTGATGTTTCTTGGAACCAAGGCCGGCGTTATCACGCTCCGCTGGGAGCGCGCTGGCTGGCGTCAAGTTGACACCTCCCTGGCCGGCCACGACGTTTGGGCCGTGGCGCACCGGCCCGGCGATCCCCGCACGCTGTACGCCGGCGTGTACGGCGACAACCTGTATCGCAGCGAGGATGCCGGCCAGACGTGGCACGCTATCGGTGACGACGAGGCGATGCAGTATGTCCGTTCCATTGCTTTCTCGCCCCGCCGCGCTGATACGCTCTACGTTGGCACGGAGCCAGCCAACATCTACCAGAGCAGCGATGGGGGCGATACCTGGCGTAATCTAGGGATCCGCGAGTTAGCTGGCTCGGAAGGCTGGTCTCTACCATATTCGCCTCGGGCCGGCGCTGTCCGCACCTTCGCCTTGCACCAGGTGGAACGCGATCTGGTTTACGCCGGCGTCGAGCAGGGGGGTGTACTCAGATCGGCGGATGATGGCAAGACTTGGACCATCACCCGCGACGGCGTTCACCCCGACATCCACACGCTGGCGCTCCATCCCGATGATCCAAACCTCCTGTTCGCTGCCACCGGCGGCGGTGTCTATCGCTCTCGCGACGGCGCTGAGACGTGGGAACGCC
>JBHHXF010000043.1:0-14640 GCA_046756905.1 Anaerolineae bacterium
AGATGCGGCACCGGGTTGTCCCGATTCGCCGCGTCCAGGAAGAGAACGCCCGGCTCGCCGTTGTGATGGGCATGGCGGACCATGTCGTCGAAGAGGTCGCGGGCACGGACGGTCTCCCAAACAGAACCGTCACGCGGGTTTACAAGATCGAAATCATCATCGTTCTTGACGGCGCGCATGAAGTCATCGGTGATGCCGACGGAGATGTTGAAGTTGGTGATATCACCCTCGTTCGCCTTGCAGCGGATGAAGTCGCGGATGTCCGGATGGTCCACCCGCAGCACACTCATGTTGGCTCCCCTGCGCGTACCGCCCTGGGCCACCTCGCCGAAAGCTTTGTCATACACACGCAGGAAGCCGACGGGCCCAGTGGCGATGCCGGCACTGGTGTTGACCCTGTCCCCTCGGGGACGCAGCCGGCTGAAGGCAAAACCATTGCCGCCGCCAGTTTGCTGTATCAAGGCGGCAGCGCGGAGTGTGGAGAAGATGCCGGCTGGGTCGCGCCCCATGTCGTCCTCAATAGCCAGTACAAAACAGGCGGCAAGCTGACCGAGGGGCGTGCCGGCACCGGTGAAAGTTGGTGAGTTGGGAAAGAAACGTAGAGTGGTTAGCAGATCATAGAAATCGCGTGTCGTTTGCTCAGCATCCTGCCCATAGCCAGTATCCACTGCGGCGACAGTGCCGGCCACGCGGTGGAACATCTCTTCAACAGTTTCAATCGGCTCACCATCCATGCCCTTGCGCAGATAACGTCTCTCCAGAACAGCACGGGCATTATCGGTCAGGCGAAGTCTCTGACGTTGATTACTACTACTATCCGTTGCAAGATTGTCCAACATTACTGTGGGGTCTCCTATGGCACCAGGGACGTCAACCGCTGAAGCGGTTACTACAAATCCGTGCAATACGTAGACCTACAGCGCCAACCTCATTTGTCGCTTCATCTCTTCTTCACGCTGCTTACGCTGTTTCAGAGCTTCAATCTCCGCTGCCAGCGTATCCACATCGTGGAAGTGGCGGTAGACCGATGCGAAGCGCACATAGGCGACATCATCCAACTCACGCAGGCGTTCCATGACCAGTTCGCCTATCACTTCGCTGGGAATCTCTGCCTTGCCCAACCGGTATAGTTTAGCTTCGATTTCGGTCGCCGTGTGGTCTAGAGTATCAACGGGGATGGGCCGTTTGTGACAAGCTGTGTGCAGCCCTAACAAAAGCTTGTCCCTGTCAAAATCCTCACGCCGGCCGTCACGTTTGACAACGATAAGATTGATGGAAGCAACCCGCTCATAAGTTGTATATCGCTGCCCACAGGCGAGACACTCGCGCCGGCGACGAACACCGTCACCCACGTCTCGCGTATCGACTACCCTGGAGCGGCCCTGAATGCAATACGGACACTTCATTTTTTCGGAGCCTCCTGCTGAGATGAGGAAAAACAGGTACCCAGACCAACTCAGGTACCTGTTGTGATGAGCCGGGCAGGGCACCACAATATATGGTGGCGGAGTTTATGCAATTACCACAACATATGGCATTAGCGCGCATATTAGTTTACCACAAAACAGCGCCGAATTCAAGGCCAGAAGCTTAAAATTTCCCTTAAAACTGCGAAGGAGGGGAAAGACGGGGAGTGCAAGATGGAAGGTGGAGGACAGATTCGATCCTCCACCTTCCATTCTCGCTTTTCCGTCCCCTTTCTCCAGCTCCTATCATCACTACATGGCCGCCTGCCGGCGATTTCGCAGGAACGTTGGCACATCCAGGTCGTCTTGGTCGAAGTGCGGCGTGGGAAATGGGCGCACGTTCTCCGGCAGTGGAAGGGCTTTTGCCTCCGCGTTGAAACCCGTGGCGATGACAGTGATCCGCACTTCGTCTTGCAGCATCTCGTCGATAACCGCTCCGAAGATGATATTGGCGTTGGGATCGACCATCTCAGCAATGACTTCGGCTGCTTCGTTGACTTCCATCAGCGTGAGATCGCTGCCACCGGTGACGTTGAACAGAACCCCCTTGGCCCCGTTGATAGTCACGTCTAGCAATGGGCTGGCGATGGCCTGCGTGGCCGCATCCAACGCCCGCGTTTCACCCTGACCAGTCCCTACTGCCATAAGTGCTGCGCCGCCGTCTGACATGATGGTGCGCACGTCAGCGAAATCCAGATTGATCAAACCGGGAACGGTGATCAGCTCAGAAATGCCCTGGATGCCTTGATGCAGAACCTCGTCTGCCGCGCGGAAGGCAGCCTCGAAGGTTATGCGTTTGTCGCCCAACTGGAGCAGTTTGTCATTGGGGATGACGATGAGTGTATCGACGTACTCCTTGAGCTTTTCCAAGCCGGCCTCCGCCACCTCGCTGCGGGGCCGGCCCTCAAACCGGAACGGCTTAGTCACTACACCGATAGTTAGCGCATCAGCCTTCCGGGCAATCTCGGCAACGATAGGCGCCGCACCAGTGCCCGTGCCACCGCCCAGTCCACATGTCACGAAGACCATGTCTGTGCCCCGAAGCGCCTGAGCCAGGTCCTCGCGGCTTTCCTCAGCGGCCTTCTCCCCAACCTCTGATCGACCGCCGGCCCCGAGCCCTTTGGTCAGCTTGTCGCCTATGCGGATGCGTGTCTCGGCCTCGGAAAGCAGCAGAGCCTGTGCATCCGTGTTGACAGCGATAAACTCGACACCGCTCAACCCTTCCGCAATCATACGATTGACGGCATTTGAGCCACCGCCGCCGATACCGATCACCTTGATGGCAGCGAAGCTCTCGGTCACTTGTGGATATTCCATCGTGCTGCTCCTTTCTTAGAGTGCAGTTGCAGGCTAAAGGTTGAAGGTTGAAGGTGTCAAGACCAACTTGTAACCTGCAACCCGCAGCCTGTAACCTACACCTTCCCAATTTCCCAATCTTAAACCATCCGATGATTCCAGGGTGGGCGGGTCTGCCCTCCCGCCCACCCTCCTCGGAGGTAGTACAGTTGCAGGTTAGAGGTTGAAGGTTTCAAGGCTTACTTGCAGCCTGCAACCCGTAACGTGCAACTTGAATCTCCCAACCGCCACCCGACGGCTGGGTTTGGGTTGGGCGGGTCTGCCCTCCCGCCCAACCCCTCTCGGAGATGGTTCTGTTGCAGGTTGCCAGGTTAGAGGTTGGAGGTTTCCAGGTTAGT
Organism: Anaerolineae bacterium; assembly: GCA_046756905.1. Lineage (GTDB taxonomy): Bacteria > Chloroflexota > Anaerolineae > Epilineales > JAANWY01 > JBHHTZ01. The sequence continues at coordinate 3,161 of JBHHXF010000043.1, forward strand.
GCGTAACCCGAAACCTGCAACCCGCAATCTACAACCTGTAACGTTAGCATCTTCATCCCTCGACTCTCTGGGGGAAGAAGGCGCTTCTCACCCATCCGATAAAGCGCCCGAGAGCGTTGTTAGCCGATGGGCGATGGCCGTTGCGGTGAATCATGACATCCTCACCATGTCGCAGTCCCCACAACAAGAGTCCGGCGCCGGTAGCATACGCCGGCCCATCCACAGCGTCACTCAATCCGGTCACACCCTGGGGTGTGCCAATGCGAACCGGAACGTCCAGAGTGTTACGGGCGAGATCTTTTAATCCAGACAACTCCGTCGAGCCGCCGCAAAGAACCAGGCCAGCCGGCAGCAGACCATTGTAACCTGAGCGCTTTGTCTCCCTATCGATCAGGTGCAACATCTCATAAACCCGCGCTTCCAACACCCGGGCGACGTACTCGCGTGGTACCATGTGGGGACCCTCGTCACCGAAACCGGATACATCCACCGGCTCAGCCCCGTCCAGCCGAGATGGAATCACATCCCCATACTTAATTTTGATCAGCTCGGCCGTCTCCATGGGAGTACGGAGCACAACGGCTAAATCATTTGTCAGTTGATGGCCGGCCACCGGCAAGGCAGCAGTGTGCACAATTGTGCCATCATGGAATACCGCGATGTCTGTGGTGCCACCGCCAATGTCCGCCAGCACCACACCCATCTGCCGTTCAGGCGAACTCAGGACAGCCTCAGCCGACGCCATAGGCTCTAGCACCAGATCAACCACCTCGATGCCGGCGCGCTCAACACACCGGACCAGGTTGTGGAGCGACGCAACGGCTGCTGTCACGATGTGGACCTCCACTTCTAATCGAAAGGCCTGCATGCCTACCGGATCGCGGATGCCGTCCTGACCATCCACAATGTAAGCCCGTGGAATCACATGTACCATCCGCCGATTGTGCGGAATTGCGATAGCTTGAGCAGCTTCTATCGCGCGCTTTACGTCGTCGGTCGCGATGGGTTGATTCCCGTAGCCGATGGGGATCGTGCCCCGGCTGTTCATGGAGCTGATGTGTTCGCCCGTAACACCCACGTACGCGCGTGCGATAGTCTTGCCCGAGATCTTCTCGGCTTCCTCAACGGACGCGGCTATGGCCGCTGTCGCCTCTTCCACGTTGACGACGATGCCTTTGTGGAGGCCGGCTGACGGCACAATCCCCAGCCCGACGATACGGGCAGCGCCATCTGGATCAGGCTCACCGATCAATGTGCATACTTTCGTTGTGCCGACATCAATACCGACGATAGCGCCATCCATGGTCCTATCCTTTACTTGCGATGGAAGCGTTTGCCAGACCTTTAGGAATGAGAATTAAATAACTTACGCGTTTGCTCCTGCCGGATTGCCAAATCCAGGCCACAAGCCGCTGGATTTGGCAATCCAGGCCGAGCAGAACAGACAAGTTATTTAGTCCCGATTCCTTAGGGTTTTTCAGCACCTTAAAGGTCTCACTTGAATCGATAGTACGGTTGTTCAGGATACCGCAGGTCGATGAAATCGACATCTCGATTCTGCTCCAGCAGTTCTTTTAACAGCGTGTTAAGAACGCCAATCCTGGTCTCCAGTCCATCCGCCCTTTCACCAACCCGGACAGGCCATCTTGGTCCCACTGTGATAATGAATCCCAGGTTCTCGCTATAGGTGGCCTGCCTGACATCGGGCATTAGCCGGCTCAGTGCGTCCATCATTTCCACCAAGCGCGGCTCAAGACTCGACCCAATGGGCAGCGATCGCGCTGACAAATCAATAACAGTAAGCGCCCCATCCAGCGGGCCGTTGTACGGGAGAATGTTACCAGTCTCGTCTACCCATAGTTGATTATCGCCGGCAACCCACACCCAGCGGGGTTGGTATTCCTCGACGACAATGGCTACCTGGGCCGGCGGACGGACACGCACCTGGGCCCGCTTCACATATGGCACCCGCTCGACAGCTTCGGCCGAGGCCTGTGTGTTCAGCAGAAAAAGGTTTTGACCGTCCACCATGCTCATCTGATATATCGCCTGTGCCCCAACCAGTGTGTTGCCTCGGACTGCTGCGCCGTGGACCCTGTATGCCGGCGCGGTCAGCAAATAGGCCAGGCCCGCTGCTAGGCCAACGAGAAGCGGTACACCCAACAATCGCACCCGTGGAAAGCCTTGTTTTCGCTTTCTGGGTTTCTGCCGAATACCCAGAGCTTCGCGCGTGATAATGACGTCGTAGCTGCGGCGCTTTCGAGACGACTTGGCCATGTTCCAACCCCGTGTCCGCTCCGAAAACAGTTGGCTGGTTGGCTAGTTGGCTGAGCACTCTGCAAGCCAACAAGACATCTAGCCATCCAGCTTCACGTCTCACGTCTCACGTTTCACGTTTCACGTTCTACGTCCGTTTCCACTCACCCACAGGCTCGATCTCGAGTGTCAGCTCGATGCCGAATTGCTCGTAGACCTTATCCCGAATCAAAGTGATGAGGCTCATGATGTCAGTGGCCGATGCGCCATTGGTGTTGACGATCCAATTAGCGTGCAGCGGCGAGATCAAGGCCCCACCAACCTGTGTGCCCTTCAGTCCGCACGCCTCGATCAAACGACCGGCGTAGTCCCCCATTGGGTTCATGAAGATCGACCCAACGCTGGGTTCCGTGGGCTGGGTGCTCCGGCGGTGCTCCGTGTAGCGCGCCATCCGCAGGGCCAGCGACCTGGGATCGTCGCGACACAGGGCGAATTCGGCCGACAACACAACCTCTCGGCAACGTCCCCCTTTCAATCGGCTGCGCCGATACGCGAAATCCAGACTGTCGGGTGTAGCCCGGTAGACGGCGCCGCGCTCGCCCAGAATGGTGGTCTGAACCAGTGCGCCGGCCGTGTCGCCATCGTGCGCGCCGGCATTGTTCACCACCGCCGCGCCGACTGACGCGGGAATGCCAATAGCCCACTCCAGGCCGGCCCAACCCTGACGAGCGGTGCGATACGCGATCCCCGGCAACGACGCGCCAGATTCGGCATACAGCGTGGCTGACTCTCCGCCGTTGTTGCCGTGTACGCGCAGTTCATATGCGCCGCAGTCATTCTCGATGACGATCCCCCGGATGCCTTCATCCGAGACCAGAATGTTGGACCCTCGGCCCAGGATTAGCGGCACCATGTCCCAATCCCGCGCCAGAGTAACCCAACCCATCAGGTGCTCCAGCGTCAGCGCCTGGACGAAGAGATCAGCCGGCCCGCCCACCCTCAAGGAGGTGTGGTGGGCCATGGGCTCATTCCGGCGAACGGGCGCTCCTAACCCACGATCTCGCGCAGCCCTCAGCAGCTTGTCGAGCGGCGAAAGTACTGTTACTGGTCTTGTCACGATCATAGCTTTGCCTCACTATCCTCGATGAGAGTGCCGTTGAACCCGTTGTGTCAGTAACCAATCATCAGTATTCAGTGATCAGTCATCCCGATCACTGACCACTGACGACTGATCACTGATCACTGCTTACAGATGCCTGTTCGAGTGCCAAAAGCTCCAATACACGCTCGCCCACTTTCCACACGTCGCCGGCTCCCAGCGTGAGCATTATATCACCCGAAGAGAGGCTGGATGCCAGGTAACTGGCCGCATCCTGCAAGTCGGCGATGTGTCGCACGCTGGGATGGGTCCCTTGGACGGATCCCGCGACTGGCCCTGCGACAAGCTCAGGCGGGGCCTCGGGGAGCCTCTCAGAGCGCTGCATCCGACTGACCAAATCTTGCGCGTGAACACCGAGCGTATCGCGCTCCCGCGCTGCGTAGATGTCGGTGACGATGACGTGATCGGCGTCGCCGAAACTGCCGGCGAAGTCGTTCAGTAGTACCCGCGTGCGGCTGTAGGTGTGCGGCTGGAACACTGCCCAAATGGTCTGCCCGCCGTAGCGCTGCCGCGCGCCCGCCAGAGTTGCCCGAACCTCGGTTGGATGGTGTGCATAGTCATCAATGACGGTGATTTCCCGAGCTATTCCCTTCACCTCAAACCGTCGGCGTGTGCCCCGAAAGCTGGCTACAGCGTCGCGAATCACCTCTAGATCGACCCCGAGGGTTGAAGCGACTGCGATGGCCGCCAGTCCGTTGGAAACGTTGTGAATTCCAGGTAGTTGAATTCGGAACTCGCCCTGCGATTTCTCTTGATGATCCACGCCGAAGGCCTGGCTGCTCCCATTGGGCACGATGTCTCGCGCCTGCCAGTCTGCCGGCTGGTTGAGCGCGTAGGTGATCACGTCATCCCGATGGGTAATAAGCTGCTGCACCTGTGGGTTGTCCACACAGGCGACGACATTACCACCGGGCAGGACTCGTGCCAGGAATTCCGAAAATGTGTCTACCACTGCATCCAGACTCTCAAATATGTCAGGGTGGTCAGCCTCGACGTTGGTGATCACAGCCAGTGCCGGTGAGAGTTCCAGAAAGGCGTAGTCATACTCATCCGCCTCGGCAACGGCGAACGGCCCCTGCCCCCGCTTGGCGTTCGTGTCCAGGTTGACCAGCTCACCGCCGACAAAGATCGTCGGGTCCAGGCCGGCCTGCTCCAGAATCCAGGCGATCATGCCCGTGGTCGTGGTCTTGCCGTGAGTGCCGGCAACCGCCACACCCTGCCGTTCTTTCATCAGATGACCCAGCAGTTCGGCGCGCTTCACGACAGGGATAGCGCGTCGCCTGGCTTCTATTAGGTCCGGGTTGTCACCCGGAATGGCCGATGAGATCACCAGCAGATCAGTTCCCACAATGTGCCGGGCACCGTGCCCCTCATAGATGGTCGCGCCCAGGCCGGCCAGTCGATCCGTTATGTGGGACCGCTCGCGGTCGCAGCCGGAGACAGGATAGCCGGCCTCCAGCAAGACCTTCGCCAGACCGCTCATCCCGATACCGCCGATGCCCACGAAGTGGACGTGTGGAATCGAAATCATCGAATCACTCTCAGAATCACCAAGAAAACTGCCAGAGCCAGGAAGTACTTATCCGTGTACCCCTCGGGCGGGATGTTCTGTGGCAGTATTTTCACCAGCATCTGAGCGAAATCGTTTAGTGGCGGTGTATACAAACCCATCTGGCTTACCGGATAGTCGAGCTGATCCAGGTAGTACCAAATTGTGCCAATGACCAGATAGCCATTGAACAGGCCACTTCCGATATCCATCATAAGACCGGTGATCCCCGGCGGGGAACTGCCGGCAAAAGCCAATGTCTCACCCTCGTAAGAGATCAACGTGATAAACAACATGAAGAGCAGATAGATGTTAAAGATGAAAAGCCCCTCTCTGGGCGTCCCCTGATACTCATATACCTGGTTGATCAGGTCCAACAACCGTTGACTGAACGCGGCCAGGATGTACATGCCGAACAAGACAATCGTTGTCACGCCAAGCTCTTTTGGAAAGGTGCGAATCCAACCCACCACTCCAAAAACCAGAACCAGCGTGATGAAATAGAACTCAATCGGCCCCACGGATTGGCTCCCCTATCCCCGCTGCCGTATTCCACCTGTTGCCATCAAGCCCAGCAGAATGATGACCACGAGGATCACAAAGGCCACATTTACTATATTTTCTGTCATGAATTCTGTGACAATGCTGGTCTTAGGCACAACAATAACTGTCTCCTTGTCCGCCGGCAGCACTCGCGGCAGCACAAAGAAGGCGATCAGGAACCCGTTCACGCCACCGAGTATGGCTCCCATCACTCGCTCTCCCAGATCAGGCAGCTTTCGCACGAGGCGCAGGCTCACAGGCACCAGCTCCCGCTGCACGGAAACTCGCCCGATGATCAGACCGACCAGGTAGAGCGCCACAAAAAGGGTCATACGATACAGCAGCTTCTCGACCTCCGTTTCGATGAGCGGTGGATTGTCGGCGAACTTCTGCCAAATCTCCACCGGGTTCTCGGCGATGATGCCGCCAGCCAACGCGAAGCGCGACAGCCGGTAGATGCGGTTGGTCCATATTATCAGCGTGTCGCCGGCCAGACGAAGGAACGCGAAAGCGATCAGGACAAACACCGTTATCCAGGCTTCGGCCCGAACACCGCGGACGAACCCCACCACCACGAACACGATGGAAAAAAGAACGATCACTTCCAGCGGCATTAGCTGGACAGCTTCTTCTCTCCAGAGTGTTCCAACCGGCCCCCCGCCGCCAGAGGCGATGATGGGCATCAACATGTGTACTGACAATTCGCTTTCTCACTTCTTTCGATATACTCTGTATTGCGTACTGCGTATTGCGTAATCTCTCGCCCCTCCGAAAGTAAACGGACTACGCAATACGCAGTACGCAATACGCAGTACGTTTCACCCACACACTTCCGACGCTAACCCGCACCGCCGGAGACTTCTTCCCGAAGCATCTCAGCGATGCGCCAGGCGGCGTCAGGTCGAGCCAACCGGCTCATCCTAATCCGCATGAGCGCCAGTCGTTCCTCATCGGCCAGCGCTTGGCGGACAGTCTCCGCCAGGCGATCCCCTGTCAACTCGTCGTCGGGTACGATGATGGCGCCGCCGGCCTCCGCCAGAACGGCCGCGTTCTCTGCCTGGTGCGCGCCGGCGTGCGGGTACGGAACCACGATCGCCGGCAAACCCGCCGCCGGAAACTCGCCCAGCGTGGCGGCGCCGGCCCGGGAAACGACCAGATCGGCGACGGCCAGCGCATCGATCATCTCTTCGTGCAAGTATGCGAACAGGTGATACCGATCCTTCAACGCCGCCGGCAGCGCCTCGCGCCTTTGCTGCATCTCTGCAATGTCCAGCCGGCCACTGACATGAATCACCTGACAGACGCTCAGCAGTTCATCCAGGGCTGCAACCACGGCACGATTGATTCGCCGCGCGCCTCGACTGCCACCGAACACCAGGAGCGTACTCACCGCTGGGTCGAGGCCCAGGTTTTGCCGGGCTGAGTCCCGGTCGGCTGAAAACAGCTCACCCCGAACAGGATAGCCGGTTACTACCACCTTTTCCCGTGGCAGATACTGGCGCGACTCCTCGAACGAGACCGCCACGCGCGTCGCCAGTTGAGCCAGACTCCTGATCGCCATGCCGGGGACGATGTCCGGCAGATAGATGACGATGGGCACTCGCCTGACGCGGCCGGCCAGTACCACCGGAGCGCTCACGTATCCCCCAGTGACAAATATCACGTCGGGCTGAAAGCGCCCGATGATGCGATATGCTTGCTGCGTTCCCCGCAACAGGAGCACCACATTGCGCGCCAGTTGCAGGGCCGCCATACCTCTCAAGCCAGCAACGTCAATCGCCGCGTAGGGTATGCCGGCCCTGGGCACCACATCGGCCTCCACGCCGGCATGACTGCCGACCCAGAGGAACTCCGCATGGCGCCCAGGACCAGTCGATGGGCCGATGGAGCTGGGGTCGAGACGGGTTGATGAGGTGCCCTGCTGTGTCTCGACCCCAGCAGTGCCCGAAGCCCCGTTTTGAGCCCGGTCGTAGGGCGGCCTGGACGTCAGCGCGTCAATAACGGCCAGGGCTGGGTAGACGTGCCCCCCGGTCCCGCCGCCTGACAGGAGTACGCGCATCGCGTTCCGTCACCGAGTATTTGGAAATGTTCAAGAGTAAACCGACGCCGGCCATCGACGTGACCAGGGATGAACCGCCGAAGCTGATGAACGGCAAAGGAATCCCCGTAAACGGCATCGTCGATGTGACGACAGCTATGTTGATGAGTGCCTGAAATGCCAGCCAGGCCGTAACACCAGTGGCCAGCATCATGCCGAAGGTGTCGGGCGCGTTCTGAGCGATGCGAAACCCGCGATAGGCCAGAATCGCGAACAGCCCGATGACGATCAGGCCGCCGACCAGTCCCAACTCCTCACCCAGCACGGCGAAGATCGCATCGGTGTGAGCCGCCGGCAAGGCCCCCAGCTTCTGCTGGCTGTTACCCAACCCCTGGCCTGTGACGCCACCCCGCACCAAAGCGCGCAGCGTCTGGACGATCTGGTATCCCTCCTCGCTTGGGTCGCTCATGGGGTCCAAGAAGACCGCAATTCGCTCAAGTCGATACGGCGCCTGCAAGATCAAGATTGCCAGGGCCAGACCGCCTACCAGCAGGCTGATCGCAAGCTGCTTAACCTCCGCGCCAGCCACGAAGAACATGGCAAACGCAGTGGCGGCGATGAGCATCGACGTGCTGAAATCCGGCTGCAGCAGGATCATACCGGTGACCACGCCGATCAGGATGGCGAAGGGAATCAGTCCGTACGTGACGTCGCGAATCTGCTCGCCCTTTGATGAGAGCCAATCGGCGATGTAGATCACCACGGCCAACTTGGCCAACTCCGATGGCTGGACGGAACCGCCAAAGAACCAGCGCCGGCCTCCGAACCGCTCCCCGCCGAATATCAACAGCGCCGCCAACACTAGCAACATGCCGGCCATTACCAGTACTGACATGCGCTGCCAGCCGGTGTACTGGATCCGCGTCATCCCCAGCAATGCAACTACTCCTACAACCACCCACATTCCCTGCCGAAGCAGGAAATAATTGGGACTGTCATACAGCCGGAACCCAAGGGCATACGTGGTGCTGTAAACCATGATCAGTCCTACCGCCAGCAGGGCTGCCACGGCCAACACCAACGCTACGTCGATGCCGTGGCTGTACGATGAACTACTCTTCTTGGTCATCCCTTCACCTGCTCCCAGGATCGTTGGCTAGATGGCTAGGTGGTTGGATGGCTGGATGGCTTATACAGTGTCCAGCCATCCAGCCATCTAGCCATCTAGCACTTTCTTGCTCCACTGTTCACTGACCACTGTTCACTGTTCACTGATTACTTCCCCGACCAGACGCTTGAAATACCGGCCGCGTGCGGCGTAGTCATCGAAGGCATCGAAACTAGTACACGCCGGTGACAGCAGAACGACATCCCCTGGTCGAGCATCGTTTATCGCGGTCTCTACGGCCTGATCCAGAGTAGTACACTTTTTGATCGCGGGACCTGATGCTCCTGGCCCTGGATGGTCGGGGTCTGGAGCTGAAAATGCCTGTTCCAGGATGTCCCGCGCTTCGCCGAACGCGATCACTTCCTTGCACGACTCGTGGACTACCTTTGCCAGCTCATCCCACGGCAAGCCCTTGTCCCGACCGCCGGCCAGCAGAATTACCGGTCGATCCGGGAATGCTCGGACAGCCGCCATAGTCGAGGCCGGCGTGGTGGACTTGGAGTCGTTGTAAAACGCCACACCGCTCCAGTCACCCACAAACTCCAGGCGGTGCTCCCCAGGCACATACTCAGCGAGCGCGAGGGCGATATCCTCAGCCGTTACGCCCGTCAACACGCCGACAGCCGCAGCACACAGGGCGTTCTCCAGATTGTGGTACCCGTGTACCTGAAGCGCGTCGACTCGGCAGATCAATGCCTCACCCTCATCACGGCGAACCACCATCGCATCATCGCGGACGAAGGCTCCCTGGGGCAGTGTGGCCTGCCGGCTGAACGGAAATGGCTGCGCCGGACATGCGGCTAACCACGCTCTGGTGATCGGGTCATCATGGTTCAACACCGCCCAGTCCTGATGGGACTGAAAATCAATGATCCGCCGCTTGGCAGCTTTGTAAGCCCGGTAGTCACCGTCATAATCCACCAGATGGTCCGGCGCAATGTTGGTCACAGCCGCAATCCACGGGCTCTCGTCCAGGAATTCTAGTTGATAGTTGCTCAACTCCAGCACTACCAGGTCATCGGGCGCCAGATCCTCCAGAACATCCAGCGGTGATGCTCCCAGATTGCCTCCGGCCCACACGCGGCGTGGGCCATGTTCCAGGCGGCGTCCCGAGCCTTTCGAGAGGATGCCGGCCACCATTTCGGTCGTGGTGCTCTTGCCGTTGGTGCCGGTCACACCGACTATGGGGGCCGGGCAGTTATCAAAGAAAATGGAAAGGTTCGTGACTAGCGGGATGCCCAGATCCCGCACCTCATCCAGCGCCGCCCGATTTTCCGGGTACTTGTAGGTAAAGGCGCTCTGCAAAACCCCGACCAGGTCGTGCCTTGTCAGACCAGTCAGATAGCCTCCACCTGTGCTGAAGGTCGCGCCGGCAGCTCTCAACTCCCGGTACTGCGGCCCCAGCTTCGGGTCTTGCTTCAATCCCTCCACGGGCATCCAGTGGTGGACGACAACATCGGCGCCCCGTTTCAGAAAATAGCGGGTCAGAGACCCACCCTCAATGCCCATGCCGATGACGGCGATGGAGGGTCTGGTTCTGGGACCGAGTACGCCATTGCTCCTGAGTGTCTCAATCATTTTGGGCAGGTATCCCTTCAAGTACCAGTGGTCAGTGGTCAGTGGTTAGTGGTTAGTGGTTGGTGGTTAGTGGTCAGCACTTGATAACCGACTACTGACAACTGCCCACTATCCACTGTCCACTATCCACTATCCACTTTTGTCCACTGACTCTACAGCAGCGCCAACGCTATTCCTAGCATCGCCGCCAGCATACCTATCAACCAGAAGCGCTGAACAACCTGGACTTCCGACCAACCAAGTAACTCGAAGTGGTGATGAATTGGCGCCATTCGAAACAGGCGCCGGCCTCTGGTGATTTTGAAATACGCGACCTGCAAGATGTCCGACACGACCTCGGCCACAAACACCATGCCAACGATCGGGAGAATCAGCCACTGGCCGGTCATGAGGGCGACGACGGCCAGGGTAGCGCCCAGCGCCAGCGAGCCGGTGTTGCCCATGAACAGATCGGCCGGATAGGCGTTGTACCAGAGAAAGGCCAAGGTCGCCCCGACAACCGTCAGGCAAAAGCGCAGCAGGAAGATCTGTCCCTGCTGGAAGGCGATCACCCCGAAGGCGATGAACGCGATAGCACTGAGTCCGCCGGCCAACCCGTCCAGCCCATCGCTGATGTTCACAGCATTCGCTGTCCCAACGATGATGAATGCGGCCACCGGTATCCACCAGCGACCGATGTCGATGCGCTCTGGCACCGTCGGTAAAGCCAAGCTGTGCAGATCCGTCGGTCCGAAATGAAGGACCAGCGCCACAGCCATGGCGATGACCACCTGCCATATAAACATATGGCGCGCCAGCAGCCCAATACCAATTGGCGTACCCGAAGCCCCGTTCCTGACCAGGCCGGCCAGATCGTCGATAGCGCCAAGGACGCCGTAGGCCACCATAACAGACAATGGCATCAGGATAGACTGCCCGATGATGTTGAGACCCAAGAGATTCACCAGATTCAGCGCCACTGTGATAACGAAAACCGGAACCAGAAACAGGAACCCACCCATGGTGGGTGTGCCCGTTTTCACCTGATGCCGGCGCGGCCCGTCGATGCGGATTCCCTTCCCAATTCCGCGCTTCCGCAGTTGCTGAATCAAAGGGCCGCCCCAGATAACTGCTGACAGGAATGAGATTGTGCCCAGAACTAGAGCATACGGCCAAGGATATATCTCCGCCATGTTATCAGTGATCAGTC
>JBHHXF010000044.1:0-14202 GCA_046756905.1 Anaerolineae bacterium
AGTACAGACCACTAAGATTGTCTTGGGTTTGGCCATGATTGTGAGTTTAGAACCTTGTAGCTAGTACTCCATCAGGGTGATTTTGATATGTGTCATTCTGAGGACCGGAGCGACGAAGAATCTGGTTCTTGGCAAAAGGAGTGCCATTTGTATGCCAGAACGAGATTCTTCGGCTCCGCCTCAGAATGACAACTTACCAATTTTCCCTTGATGAGGCACTAGGCCGGCACCGGTACGATCAGGCCGTAGTCTCCATCTTTGCGGCGATAGACTACATTGACCTCACCTGTGTCGGTATTGTGAAAGACAAAAAACGTGTGGCCCAACAGTTCCATCTGTTCTATGGCCTCGTGTTCATCCATGGGAAACATCTCGAACCGCTTTCGCCGAACAATGGTACCGACTCCCTCCTCCTCTAGCTCCAGCTCAATGGGCAGGGGCTCCGGCTGTGCGACTCTTCTACCTTTCCATCGGTCCTCGCGCTTCCCCTTATAACGCGCGATTTGACGGTACAGTTTGTTCAGCACTGCATCGATGCAGGCGAAAATATCTTGACTTCGCTCTTCTGCACGGATGTATTTACCGTTTGCGCGAAGCGTAACCTGGGCGACCTGGACCTCACCTGCACTGCGGGTGCTCTCCGTTGAGAGATCAACCCGAGCTTCGCTGATCTCAGGCAGATATCGGTCCAGTTTGCCAATCTTCGTATCTACATACTGTCGCAGATAGTCCGTCACTTCAATTCCGTGGCTACTTATATGTAGCTCCATCAATAAGCTCCTTTCTTCCATTCAGATATGGTGTCAATCGGATGATGGTAAACTATTCAGGGACCTACCGACCACGGGCCAGAGCCAGGCCCCATACGGCTTGTGCGCCGCCGGTTTTAAGCGCCTGACCACAGGCATCCATGGTCGCACCGGTGGTACAGACGTCGTCAATCAACAACACGCGATGGCTGGCCACGTCCTTGGTCTGCACCTGGAAGGCGCCGGCCACATTTGACCTGCGCTGCCGGACATCGAGCTCTACCTGGGGCGCTGTTGCGCGTACGCGCTCCAAAGCCTTCTCGGCGGTCGGGAGTTCGAGCCGCGCGGCCATAGCGCGCGCCAACAATTCTGCTTGGTTGTACCCACGCTCAGCTTGCCGATCAGGGTGCAGGGGCACCGGGACGATGATGTCCGCCGGCCATGAGTTATCTGTCTGATGCTCAACCAGTATCTCCGCCAGGGGGCCGGCCAGCGCCTGAATACCCCCGTACTTGAACCTATGGATTGCCTGTCGCAGACCTCCTTCGAAGTAGGCCGCCGATCGAATGCCATCAATTGTCAGAGGTTCCACCCGACAGAGGTGGCACAGCCGTTCTTGCGGCTGAGGCCGGCCACAGCGTGGGCAGAAGGGCGGCCGGATTCGTTCGATAGCCGCCAGACAGTCGGTGCAGAGCCACTGGCCCCGCTGCCCACATCCCGCACATTGGGGTGGGAACAAAAGATCCAGAACCGAGTCTCGGGCAAGCCACCACCGTCTGCGCCATTGCATGATTGTACAGCTCAACCTAGCCAACCGCAATCGGGGCAGAGTCAGCCGAAGATGACTTGCAATGCCTGGCTTATCTGATCTCGAAGCAATGTCAGTACCACGATCACTACCAGGGAAACGAGAATGATCACCAACGCATATTCCAACAGGCTCTGCCCGTCATCTTGTCGTAGAAAGCTGCGCAGCCACGCAAGCTTTATCACATGTCCACTCCTTTCGACTTTCCGATTACCGATCACCTGATTTCAAAATCATCACTCTTTCCGCGCATAGATCGTAAACAGATCACCGAAATTGACTGGGATAGGCATTTCGGCCAGTCCCACAGTCTGGATAGTGCGAGTGATTAAGCCGGCCAGACTCGCACTATACGGCGCGAGGCGTGAAACAACATACCCCAAGCGCAGCACGCGGCCGCGGGTAGTTGCCTCAACCACCCGGAAGCCGGCTCTCTGGAGAATGGCTGCCATGGTAAGGCGTGAGAAGTAGTACAGATGCATTTCCATCAACCACGGCCATCGCTGGCCCATCGCCCGCGCGAATAAGCTGCCAACATCCATGGTGTGAATGCACACCCACCCGCCGGGTCGAACAATGCGGGCAATTCGGCGCAGTTCGCTCATCGGGTCTGGCAAATGTTCGATCACATCCCATAGGGTAACCACGTCGAAGTGATTAGGTGGGAAAGAGGTCTCTTCCAGAGTACCTTGGATCACCTGTAGATTCCGTTGTTGTGCCCACGTGACTGCCCAGTGGGATGGTTCAATCCCCCAGGCATCCCATCCGCATTTTTCGGCTTCTTCCAAGAATATACCAATGTGACATCCTATGTCCAACAAACGTCCTGGTCCATTAAGGGTGATTCGAGCACCCAGGTGGTCTAGATGATTGCGAAAGGTTATGGCACGCCCGTCACGCTCCTCCAGGTACACCGGGTCCACAACGGCAGAGTATTCATCAATCACGTCGTCTGTGCCTGGACGCGGATTGGCATACGTAAGATCGCATTGCCGGCAACGAACAATCGGCGGGTGAACCCCGTAGGCATCGCTGGTGCAGGCGAAGCTGGCCAGAAGTGGCTGCTCCTTACGCCGGTGGAGTGTGCTTGGGAAGAGGAGTTCGGTATCATCGGCCCCACACAGGTTACAGTTCACATATTCCAACGCAACTGCTCCTGCTTCCTAGCCAGAGGGCGCCAGCCGCCCCAATCGCTGGTTCCAGCCCAGGCGCAGCACGGTGTATACAGCCTTGAGAATCTCCTGCCGGGAAATCTTCGAGCGTCCCTGCCACCGATCCTCATAGATAATCGGAACCTCGCCAATTTGGAAGCCACGAGTTTGAATGCGGAATAACATCTCGATGAGGAAGGAATAACCGTCGGAAAAGACCGCATCCAGTTTTATAGATTCGAGCACCTGGCGGTGGTAGCACCGAAAGCCGGCAGTGCAGTCACGAGCTTGCAACCCCAGGGTGAAGCGGGCCACTAAATTGGCTATCCAACTGAGCATGCGCCGGCGAAGGCGGCAGTGACGTGTCCCACCTCCCCGCACGTAGCGCGATCCGATTGCTACATCACACTGACGACAGGCTTCAATCAGACCGGGAATATATTTCGGATGGTGGGAAAAGTCTGCATCCATTGTGAGAACAAAGTCATAGTTCTCCGCCAAAGCGTATCGAAAGCCGGCGATATGTGCCGTCCCCAGCCCCAATTTCCGGGGCCTATGCAAGACGTACACGTTGGACCTTTCCCGAGCCAGGCTATCAGCCAGATCACCCGTGCCGTCTGGAGAATTGTCATCGACAATGAGTGTGGCAGGTGGTTCCGGCAATTGTTGAATCTGGTCCACCAAGTCCACTATGTTCTCGCGCTCATTGTAAGTTGGAATGACGACGACTGCGCGCATGTAGGCTCCTTGTGCTGTTATAGTTATGAGAATTTTAGTCTGTTTTCACTTTCTGTGCAAGGCTCCGAATTTGAATCTCGGTTCGTCTTGTTGTAGAATACTCCCGCCTCCTGGCGTGACATCCAGTCCATCTGATGAGGGTGTAACCACACACTTGGACCATATACTGAATAGTAGAAGGCGGCTTTGCTATGATGCCACTGAGGGACATTAATCCCACGTACAGGTTCCCGGTAATAACAGTAGTTATCATTGGCCTTAACGTAGCGGTTTATCTCCTGGAGTTGCTTTTCCAGCTCAATGGCCAGTTGAACTTATTCATCGCCAGCTACGCGGTCATTCCATTCGAGCTGACTCAGGGAATTGATCTCGCACCTCCGAGCCTGCACCCGGCTTATCTCACGGTATTTACTGCGATGTTCATGCACGGAGGGTTTCTCCACATTTTTGGCAACATGCTGTACCTGTGGATCTTTGGTAACAATATTGAGGACAACATGGGTCATGCCCGCTTTCTCATTTTTTATGCTGCATGCGGCATTGCGGCGACAATGGCTCAGGTGGTCGTGGACCCGCTGTCGCAAGTGCCCAACATTGGCGCCAGTGGGGCCATCGCCGGCGTGCTGGCGGCGTACCTGGTTATGCACCCGAGGGCGCAGGTGGAAACCTTGCTTTTCCTTGGCTACTTCATACGAGTGGTGCGTCTGCCGGCGATTGTTGTGCTGGGCTTCTGGATTGTGATCCAACTATTCCAGGGCGTTCTATCGCTGGGTGTGGCGCAAACTGGCGGAGTTGCCTGGTTTGCCCACATTGGGGGCTTTGTTGCCGGCCTCATACTCGTCAACATCCTCCGCCAACGACGGAGATGGCCCGATCGGAATATTTGAGGAGAAACGTATGATGATCTCTGAGTTGCTCTACCAACTTCAGCAAATTGATGAGACTACACGATCAATAACCCACCGCCTGGCCGAATTAGAGGCTCTAATCGGCGAGAGTGAGGAACTGCGCCAGGCTCGCTCCACCCTTGCGCAGACCCAGCACACCCTGCACGAGCTTGAAAAGACTCAACGTCTGCAAGAACTCGACCTGGGCACGGTGGCCGATAAGTTGCAGGTCGCAGAGTCCCGACTGTACGGAGGAAGTGTCACTAACCCAAAGGAACTGGCGGGGCTGCAAAAGGAGGTTCGATACCTAAAACAACGACGCGCTCAACTGGAAGACGGATTACTCGACACCATGTTGGCTCGCGAGGACGCTACCGATCGCCTTGGCAAACAGCAAGACATCTGGGAAGAAGTCGAAACTGAGTGGACACGGGGGCAGACCCTGCTTGTAGCAGAGCGTGACGAGCTGCAAGTCACCATGGCCCAGGTAAATGGCCGGCGAACGGAGCTAGTCAAACAGATTCCCACCCACGCACTCAGCACTTACGACTATCTCCTTCGGACAAAGGGCTTCGCCGTTGCTCCCGTTGAGAATCACATGTGTGTTGGCTGCCGCGTTAGTCTCTCGGCTGTTGATCGGCAGAGAGTCTTGGGCGACGAATTGATGACATGTAGTAACTGCGGCCGCCTCCTGGTTGTACTCTAGCTGCCTAAAAGTCCGCATTCCGAGGGTAGGAGTTTGGACATAGTCCCGAATTATGTGCTTGATCACCAAACGAGACAAGAATCTCCTATTTGCTCGGCCTGGATTGCCAAATCCAGGCCCTCAGCGCCGGATTTGGCAATCCGGCGCGAGCGGGAACTTGCTAGGCACATAATTTGAGACTATGTCGGAGTTTGAACGTATCTGACGAACCGGGCGAAATCGGGTAATTTCTTTGTGTTCTAAACTCCAAATTGCAGAACCGCGTCTGACCTGAACGTGAATTTTTCCATACGATCTGCTGACCAAAAACGTACGCTGTCGGTCGATACCACATCCTGCGTCCACAGTCCTGATGAGACACAACATGTAGGGGGAGGTAATCAAGCTTTCTTGTCTGATCGCTTGACCACTCTTGCGGAAGGATTTTTTCCGTGCTATAATAGAGTCGGAGTTACCGGGTTGTCCGGACCCGAGGCTGCCTCGAATTTGCCTCGCCTCAAATCTACTCCAAAAACTTAGCAAGACTTGACCCGCCACCCTTGTCATCTGGTGGCACTATAGATACATCTCCTGAAACAGTCGTCACCAACTCGTGGATAAGGTACAATGAGATACGCCAAAGCTCGCACCAATCAGTGACGGGCTTGCAATTCGGGCACCACTCACCTGGCGCTATGCTCAAGCCAAGACAGCAATCCTCGCCGAATCTGCGCAACCGATATGCATGTGGCGTATCTAAATTGACCTTCAACACCAACCGAGACGTAAGGACCTTACATGGCCGACCGGAAGAAATCCGCCGACCGCAGAAAAACCGAGAATGAAACCTACCTGGAGTGTGCCGACCTCGCACTTGATCTGTCAACACGCAACCTGACAAAGGGCAATGGCGGCCCTCAACGATTGACCCCGAAACTGTGTCGCTTGTTGGCCACTTTCATTCGCAATCGTGGAGAGGTACTGAGCCGAGAGTTTCTGATGCATGAAGTGTGGGAGACAGAGTACTTCGGGGATACTCGCACACTGGAAGTGCACGTGAGTTGGCTGCGAGCTATGATCGAGGATGATCGTTCCAGTCCGCGCTACTTGCACACTGTGCGCGGGGTTGGGTATTGGTTCGAGCCTAATCAACGTAGCGATGGAAAGTTGTAGCTTGTCGATAGGTTCAGTCCGTCATGTGGAGCGCATACTCTTACACCAAAGATAGTAGCAACAGGCGTGCCGCCTCAAGCAGAACGATCGCAACCAGCGGGCTGAAATCTATCATGCCCGTTGGCGGCAGGTACCTGCGAATGGGCGCCAGGATCGGCTCTGTTATCTGATGAAGAATCTGCACCGCCGGGTGATAAGGATTCGGATTCACCCACGACACCAACACGCGGGCCAGGATGGCGAAGTACAAGATCCTGAAGACAATGCTGATCAGGCCGGCAATGTATATCATGTCAACTCCAGTTTATCGGGATGTTCCAAGGAATGATTGATGTCCGCTTCTGCTTCGCTGAGGTCGCCCAGGTACTTCGATTTCTGGTAGGCTGCCCAGACGCCACGAGATACGACCGTCCGCAGCCCGCCCTTCTCCAACTGATACAACGCCTCGGCCGACGTGCCGCCCGGCGATGTCACCATGTTGCGCAGTTGTGCCGGATGCAGGCTGGACTGACGTGCAAAGTTCACCGCACCCCGCATGGTTTGCAGCACCAGACGTTCAGACTGATAGCGAGAAAAGCCCAGGTGCACGCCGGCATCGATCAGCGCCTCCATAAATAGAAAGACGTACGCCGGCCCAGTCCCGCTCAGCGCCGTTGCCATGTCCAGATAGCTCTCATCTTCGACGTACACCTCTTCCCCCAGCGCGCTCAACAATCCACGCGCCTGGCCGCGCTGCTTATCGGTAACAGCCGGCGTATCAGTCCACACGGTGATGCCTTCGCCGATCTGGGCCGGCGTGTTCGGCATGGACCGCACAATTGCTTGGTGATCCAGTCCTTGGGCTATGGTTCTGATGCGTGTGCCGGCTACGATGGACAGAATCAAATTGTCTGTCTCTACAGCGTCGCGGATTCCCTTCAGTACCACTGACAATACCTGCGGCTTTACCGATAGCACGATGACCTCCGCCGTGGCAACCGCGTGAGCGTTGTCGCTTGTGACATGGATGCCGTAACGTTCGGCCAACTCCTCTATCCGCCCCTGACGCGGGTCGCTGGCAATGATGTATTCGGGTGTCACCAATTCGCGGTGCAGAACACCTTTTATCATCGCCTCACCCATATTTCCGCTGCCAACAAAGGCCAGCTTCGTTTGTCTTAGCAAGTTCCTTCTACTCCTATCTCTCTCCAAATATTGCTCGACCAATGCGTACGAGTGTTGCTCCTTCCTCGATGGCGATCTCGAAGTCATCTGTCATACCCATGGACAGATGATGCCAGTCGATATCGGAAAACTGGTCGGCCATTCTATCCCGCAGCCGGCTCAGCCGGCGAAAGAAAGGGCGCACGGTCTCCGGATCTTCAGCAATCGGCGCTACAGTCATCAGGCCCCGGATTGTCACGTGCGGCAGGTCTGCGATCTGTCGAACTGCCTCGTCCAGCGCCTGTGGAGCAAAGCCGTGCTTGGAAGCTTCGCCGGCCACATTGATTTCGATCAGCACGGGCATCACTTTGCCGGCCTGACCGGCTCGCTTGTCGATCTCCCGCGCAAGCCGGACGCTGTCCACCGAGTGCACCAGATCAAACAACGGGATTGCGTGCCTGACCTTGTTGCGCTGCAAATGGCCGATCATGTGCCAGCGTATTGCGTATTGCGTACTGCGTAGTTCGGCGCTTGCTTCCGAAGCCACGAGCGGGATTTTACCGACAGCCTCCTGGACGCGATTTTCGCCGAAATCCGTCAGGCCCAACTCCCAGGCCATTCGCACCCGATCCGCTGGAACCGTCTTAGTGACAGTGACGAGCGTCACCTCGGTTGAGTTGCGGCCGACTCGCCGAGCGGCCGCCGCAATCCGAGCATGAACCTGTTTGATATTTCCCCGTAACGTCTGCACGATCCAGATCGATTAACCAGAGGCTTCAAGCTTCTGAATATTCGGTATAGCGGCAATAAGCGCCCGCAATACGCTATTGACGGATTCAGGAGTCTTGAACACGGCCGCGACATCTGGGTCAAGGACGATCATCAATCGGTCTTGACCAACTTGGTCGGCAAAGCGGTTAGGTTTGGCCTTGCTATAGTCAAACCGGTACTCCTCTTGCATATCTTCAGCTTCGACAGATACGCCTTCAGCCAATTTGGTGTCTTTCATAGTCTCTACGTTCTCTTCGTGTTGCTTTTCGAGCACTGATGATGCGAATAGCGTCATCACGCTAGTTGAACCATACCAACAGTAGACGATGGGCATCAGAATGGCCAATGATGATCTCTCTCAACTCGTCATCCGAGTGATCTTCATCGTCAAAGATTGCTGCAAGTGGATCACGAAACACCGTCGCTGCTTCTTCAAAACTCACACCGTGCTTTGCGACATTGGCAGTTGCTTTATTGATGTCCCACTCAAAGTGCACGCTCATGGATCTAATGCCACTTCGTACGCATGATCAGACGACAATCTCAAGTTGAACCGAGGAATCACAGGTTGTCTTGTTCTCGGTGCCCGACCTTCCTCATTGCCTGATCACTTATCACCGAGTCGGATCGCGACCCCAAAGCGGCCGGTTTTCCCTCCCTCGGCCCGGTGGGAGAAGAATTCATCGACATGGCACGCCGTGCAGAAGGGTGCTACCTCGATGTGCTCGACGCCCAGGCTACGCAACTGGCGAATGTTTGCGCCGGCCAGATCAAAGTGTACAGCTCCGTTCACCCTTGGCAGCAATGCCTCGGGGGTCTCAAACGTCGCACCCACCGACTGAGTGACGTCGTTGCCGACTTCATAGCAGCATGGCCCGATGCCCGGACCGACGCCGGCCCACATGTCTCGAGGCCGGCTGCCGAAGGCCTTCTCCATTGCCCGCACTGTGGCCGGCCCTATACCCACCAGCGTCCCCCGCCAGCCGGCATGGGCAATCCCCACGGCTGCGTGTACCGGATCGTAGAACAGCAATGGCAGGCAGTCGGCAAAGCGCTGGAAGAGCACCAGCCCGGGTTCTTGCGTGATCAGTCCATCCGTCTGGGCGATCACCTGGCCGGCCTGCCGGCGGTCTACCGTGCGAACTTCGCGCCCGTGAACCAGCCAGGCGGTAACGACATCGTGGTTCGCGACCCCCAGCGTGCGATAGACTCGCCCATGGTTCTCCTCGACCGCCGCCGGCTCATCACCGACGGTGTGGCCCAGGTTGAGCTCGGCGAAAGGGGGCCGACTCACGCCGCCTAGCCGCGTAAAAACCGCGTGGCTGATTTCGGGGTGGTGTTCAAGGCCGGCGAACCGGTAAAACGTCACTCCATCTAGTTCGTCGCGATACACGTATCCTCCAAATGTTGCGCCAGAAGTCTACCACAGATGGGCAACATACGCAACAATGCAACTTCACTAAACAGACGTGAAAATGCGAAGGCGGCCAGATAACTATCTGGCCGCCTTCGGGGCTCGGGCAGGGGCGCGCATGAGGAGGTAGAGGCGAGAGGGCTGCAACCGAGCTCGGTTGCAGCCCTCTCACCTCTACGAGGGTTATGGACAGCCTGGGCAGGCCGGCACGATCGGTGGGGAATAGTGCGCGCCATCCAGACGGAACCCCTCAAACCCCTTGGTGAAATCGCCGTCGCCGGTGGCGTGCTCGACAGCTACGGCCACGATTGAGGGACCGCCGGCCTGGGTGCTGCACGTGGTCTCAATTACCGCCGAACCGGAGAAACCTATTGGCAATGTTCCAATCTTGGCCAGATCAATGTAGTCCACCTGTCGCTCGTTCACGAACTGACAGAATGACTCCACAAGACCGTTCTGATCGTAGATGTCGATGCGGAAATTCGTGGTCCCAGGATTCAGGTTGATGTTTTGCACCGCGATCTCCGTATTCCACCGAACCCCGAGTGGCCCAAAACTGCCATTGTCTTTCAACAACAAGGGCAACGCCATAGTGCGCGCCCCCTGTGCTTCCTGCTGTGTAAAAGCGTTGTAGCTCAGCGCCTGGCCATCGAAAGGATTCACCAGGTTCACCACCGACAAGATGTTCGGCGCATCCACGGGCGGATCGCCCGGCGTCCACCAATTCTGGCTTTCAACACGGATTGCCCCGACGTATCGCCCCGGCAGGTTGTTGATCATCTCTAACTCGTATGTTTGCGAGCCGCGCGGGCAGATCCAATCCAGCACCGTCTGAATGATGTCCCCGCCCTCATCCAGGAAGTAGACCTTTACCTTGGCGTTCACCGTGCTCGAAAGGTTCTGCACGTGGATGCGGGTGAGCCAGCCGTTGTACTCGCGGTAAATCAGCGGGGCAAAATTGACCAGCGAGCCGGCGCTGAACCCAGCACTGAATGAATCGGCCGGCACGCCCCGCGACGTCAAGAGCATGTCATTCCCTTGCTGGTCGACCACAATCCCCAGCGGCTGGCTGGCGCGCAGCCAGGCCGATCCACGCCGGCCAGGAGGCAGACCGTCAGGCATCAGGCGAACCGACTCACCGGGCGACAACACATCCACACTGTAGATTTGTGATCTCAGGCAGTCATCTTGCGTTTTGTACCAAACCTCAAGGCTCGTACATTCGTTGCCCGAATTCTGCACGGTGATTTCGCTGTTCCACCCCTCCATATTGTTGTACAGAACCGGTACATAGTACATAAACCCACCGAAAACGGGATCGTAGACGCCTTCCATATTCTCGGAAATGCCGGTGTAGGCGCTGGCGACGGTTACACCGTTGTCCTGACCCAGTCGCCGGTTTACAGCCACTGCCAGGCGCTCGCCGACGCCGTAGAAGCCGGCCCGCCACCGGTTCTCCCAGATGCGCCAGGCTCCGTGCAGGCCGGCCGTATCGAAGGCATCCTCGCACGCATCGTCGGCTGTCTCGGCCGGCACCGAGTATGCGATGGCGGAACGAGCCGCCGATGGTAGTTGGGTCTCGCGGAAGGTCCACGCGGAACCACCAACCAACAGACCCGAACACTCAACCTTCAGCGGGCCCGGTGCCTGAGGAGGACATGTGCCTGAGTAATCGCCCCAGGTGAACAGAATAACCTTGGTCGGCAGACTGCCCAGGTTCTGCACCTGAATCCACGTTTCATCGGGAGACATGTTGTCGATAGCCGGGAGTTGGATACGCCGGCCAGGCCCTGGCTGCCCGGAGGTCGATGGGGGAGGCGTCGCGATCGGCGCCCATGTCGCGGTAGGGGTCGGCGTCGGCGGAGGTGGGGGGGCCGGCGGCGAAGCCTTGTCATCCCCGAACGCCACCGATACCGTGCAGCACAGCACAAAGTCGCCCGGCGAAATACCAATCAGGTTGGGGGTCGTATCCCCTGGGAAGTCCTGTGGGTTGATCTCCTCCAGTGTGTAAGTGTCGGCGCGTAGACCGAGGAACTCGAAATGTCCTCGACTATCCGTCGTGGCGGTGCCGACGATGTCGCCGGCCACATTGCGGAGCACTAACACCGCGCCAGGGATGCCGTATTCGTCAGCCAGGGTCTGTTGAACGCCATCCTCGTTGCGGTCGAAGAAAACGTACCCCAGAATCCGGCCGTTGCTGCCCAGACAGCCGAGCACCTCTTCGCCACCCTCGATCCAGGTCCCCGTGCATGTTGTAGGTGTCGGCGACGGTCCTGGTTGTGGGGTAGGTGATGGCCGGCTGCCGTTCAATGTGTAGGTTACTCGCAGGATCGGGGAGCCGCCGGCGCTCTCTGCGCCGTAGCCAGAATCCCAACTGAAGAGGTTGGTGCCGGTCGCATTCTCGGACCCGCTCAGTCGGAAGGAGACACGCCGCGTGGTCTGGAGGCGCTCATCAAGCAACTGGAGGGCGGTGTCGTCAAAATCGAGCGTGTTCACGCGACCTGGCCCCAAAGCTGATGCTGGCATCGGCTCTGCGATGGTGGCGATAGCCTGCGCGTTGCGGATGTCCGCGAAGCTGTGGCCAGCCCAGCCACCGTCTATAGCGGATGCCAGCATCTCCAACCACCAGTCGCCGTTCCCAGGCTCCTCCGGTGGAATCCAGGTCTGGCCGGTCAATGCCAGACTAGCGGCTGTGATTCGCGCGCCAATGGGCACTTGCGACAGGTCGAACTGGACAGCACCGTGATACACGTACCCATTGCTGACACCGGTGTACATATCATCGTCGCCGAAGTGGTTGGCCTGTTGATCCGCCTGCCGGACCCAGCCCACCGCCGAGCCGTAAGGAGTGATCGAGATTGTGGACCCCCCGGCCGGCGGAGGTGGGGGCGTACCAGGCGGTCCCGGGAGTGTGGCCGTTGGAGCCGGCGGCGTACCGGGCGGCACAGTCGCGGCCGGCGCCGCACCGGTTACAGCCCGATAGGCGTTGATGCGCCCGTAGCCGAACTTCGGGTCCCAGCCCGGCTCGCCGAGATCGTCCGTCGAGCTGATGATGGCGTCCGCGATCTGGTCGGCGCTGTACTCCGGGTGAACCGACATGACGAGGGCAGCCACGCCGGCGACGTGGGCCGCTGCCGCTGGTGTGTTGCTGCTCACAGCTCGTCCGTCAGCGTCTGCGCCGCGCCACACGGTGGAGGCTATGAGGGATCCCGGCGCCGCTACGTCGATATGGTCGCCGGAGCCAGTCCAGTTGGTGTGATGGTCGTAGAAGTTGGTGGCCGATACGCCGATAACGCCGTCGTAGGAGGCCGGATATGGAAGGTGACCGGGCGCGATGATCAACGCGCCCTTCGACCGCGCATAGGCGATTGCATCCGCCAGGGTCTGGGAGTAGGAGGAGCCGGCGGTGCCGATGTAGATTATGGGCGCACCCAGATCGGCCGCCCGAATGATCCCACTGGCCATCGTGGCCCAGGTCCCGTCGCCGGCGCTGTCGAGCACCTTGATGGGCAGGATTTCGGCCCCCCAGGACACGCCGGCCACGTCCCGGCCGTTGTCGGTCATGGCGGCTGCAATGCCGGCCTGGTACGTGCCCCGCCAGTTGTCATCCGATGGGTCGTCATCGTCGTTGACGAAGTCATAGCCGCCGGCCACGATCTTGCCGGCCAGGTCCGGGTGGTCCATTTCGACGCCGGTGCTTAAGACGGCGATTCGCACCATTGCACCAGTGGTGATGTCCCATGCCTCCGGCGCATCGATGTCGGCGCCGGGGGTGAGATTGCTGTAACAGACGAGGGACGTGCTGCCCGAGCCGTAGCAGATGGTTTGGCCAGTGTTGTTCAGGTTCCACTGGTAGGGAGAGAATAGCGGATCGTTCGGCTGCGCCAGGGTCAATGAAGCGTCTGCTTTAGAGAGCGAAATCAGACCTTCGTCCGTTTCGTTTTGATGCAGAATCTGGCGATTCGGCTCCACGAACGCGACAGCCGGATCGGTGCTCAGGTCCTTCATGATGTCGTCCTGGGATTCTGGCGGAACGCCGAGCACGTAGACGCCGATACCTTCCAGGCTCGATACCACAGGATAGGGGACCTTAGCGCGCCAGTCTGTCGTGGCGTCTTGGCCGGCGGTGTTACGCAGTTTCACCAGGACCTGATCACCAACTTCGGGATCTTCGGCCCACGCTGGAAGGGACCCAGGGGCATACGCCAGTACGAGCCTGGCAGGATCATTCATGTAGAAACCGGCGGAAACAAGCACGATCAGGCCAACGGCAAGAGCAACCCAAACCGTGCGGTGTGATGGTTGTCGCTTCATCAAGTTCCTCTCTCGATAGAACGGTGCAACAAAGATGTGGGCTTATCGAGCGTCCGCCATTCGTACGAACATCGTATGGCGAAAATTCAACAACTATAACGGGCTAGTGGTTTGAGGAGTTATGCGTTGTCGCGGGGGCGGGGAGCCACATGGCCGGCTCAAGGCGGACCTAGAAGCAGGCTGTGTCCCTTTCAAGCTGTGGAGTACGCTTTAGTGTCCGTCCCAGGCGTGTTGTTACGGGGAGCCACATGGCCGGCCCGAGACCGGCCTCAGAGCAGGCTGAAAGCTTTTGCGCATCCCCCTACATCTCGGGCAGGCTCTCGACGCGAGCCTGGAGCCGACGCAGCTCGGTTGAAACATCGCCCAATG
>JBHHXF010000045.1:0-14057 GCA_046756905.1 Anaerolineae bacterium
CGCGCGCGCCGCCGCCGGCCAATCCGCGCGACATCTCGCCGACCAGCACACCACCGCCTCCAGTAGCAGCGACGACCTTGCCATTGAGATCAAACAACTCTTGCAGATTATTCTTGTCCATACGCCACTCCTTGTCAGTGATCAGTCATCAGTAATCAGTAATCAGTGGTCGGTCATGTCCGATCACTGATCACTGATCACTGATCACTGATCACTGACATCCGGTTCGTCCTCCACGCCGGCAGTGACCACCACCGGCCCCACATGATCACCGCCCTCGTCATTCACCTTGCGGTGGGTCCCATCACAGTAAGGGAACTGGTCCGACTGCCAGCAGCGGCAGAAGGCGACCCGCTTGCCGGCGGGGATGGTCTCGTTGTGACGGTCCGGTCGGTTTCTGGTGTTGATCATGTCAGTTGCCTCCTTGAACAATTTGGAGAGAGAGGGACTTCTTCGATACGGAGTATATTTGGAAAAAGCCCTTGAGTCAAGAGGATTGCAGTTGCAAAAAAGATTCAAGCTCGGTGCCGGCGCCGCTGTCTTCTGCGCCGGGTAGCGGATGGCTCGTCACTCACGATGCCGTAGCGTTGCAATAGCTCATACCAGTCGGGCCTCTCGTCGGGATCAGCCGGCCTTTCCCAGGTGCGGGCCGTGTCCAGCATGGTGTCCAGGCTCTCCGCCGGCGTTCCGGGCGACACGCCACCGCCGACGGACAGGATCATTCCTCCACCAGGGGCAGCCCTGTCCAGACAAGCCCTGGCAAACTCGGCCACTACTTCAGGCGACTGGCGTACCGCCACATGCAGTGGCGGCACGTTCCCCATCATCGCCACCCGATGTCCCATCTTCGCCTTCGCCTCGGCGATGTCAACCTCGTGCGTGAAGTTGAAGACGTCGAAGTTGGCATCGGCCAGGACCGAGAAGAGGTGCGGGCAGGGTGTGTCGTTGTGGTAGACCCGGATCAGCCCTTCGAACTCATCGAAGATACGCCGCAGACGGGGAGCGACGAACTCGTTGTAGTGTTCCAGGGAGACCATGCCCACGATGTCGTCCAACAGCATGATCCCCTCTGGCTCGCGCAAGGTCTCAAGTTGAGCATGGAGCCAACGGATGATAAGGGTCGTGACGGTGTCCAGGAACCGGCTAATCTCCCTGGGGTGTGTGACGATGCCCGTCATCAGGTCGGTGATGCCCATGACCCAGCCGGCGGTGACCATCGGGCCGCGCGCTGCAACCATCTTGATGTTCAACCCTTCTGCTTGTAGACGCTCTTCGATGTGACCGTAGAGCCGGAGAACGAGCGGCATAAGCCCATCCTCATACACATCCGGCAGAGGCGATTCCGCCCAATGGGCAATGTCTGTCGTCACCGGCTCAATGGAAGGCGGACGATCGTGGTGGAAATGAACGCGGACGCCAAAGGCCGCCGGCTCGGCGGCCATGCCATACTCCACCCAGAAGCCGGGCACCCACACGGCATCGGGAAAGCGGTCCAGGAGTCCGCGATGAATCTCGAACCATTTGTCAGGGTACAGAAAGAAGTCCAGGGTATCGATGCCAGCATAGCCGGGCAGCCAGGGGCTGTCCACGATGAAGGCCACCGGCACCTGATCTGGCTCCCCCAGTCGGGCTGCCTGCTTGAATCGTTCCCAGGGTGTGGCCATTGTTATGCTCCCACCAGGCCCCTAATACACCCCGTACTCCTGCAACGCCTCCCACATGGCGATGATGTTCTCGGATCGAAGGGAACGCGATCTGGTTCCTGGTGGTTCAGAGCTGTCAGCAAACGTTCTCTCGAGTTCATCCTACGCCCCGTATCCTCGATAACGCTGCACGACCTCGAACATGGCAAAGATGTTGTCGTCGGGCGTGCCATAGTCCATGTTGATGCAACACACGCCGGCCTGCTCCAGCGGGCCGGCAGCCAACAGCAACTTCTCTGTGTCCTCAGCCATCTCCCGGGGGGGTACACCAGAGCATGCGCACCGGACTGAGGTGCAGGTTGAAGAAAGCATCGGGCAACGCCTCGCGACAGACGCCACTTCCACAATTACCTCACCGAACTCACCATAGCGCTCGTAGAGCACGCGGCGCATGATCACATCGTTCTGGATGCGCGTCTGGGCGTCCAGGTAGAAGGGTGCGTCGAAGGAGATGCCGGCGGTGTGATACCACCAGCTCGGGTTGAAGACGAGTTCGACCGGCAGGAATTCTTCAGCAGCGACCGATGTCATGTCAACTTGCTCCGGTTACTTACGTCATGAAACAGAACCAGGCAAATGGGGGTCCAATAAGCACGGCCAAAGTTTTTCCGAGTTTTGAAGGGTTGTCGTTACTACTCAGCCGCTCCCGCCGGATCGCCAGATCCGGCGGCTGAAGTGGGCGATTCAAGCCGATGCCGTCACCCTGTAGCCTGGATTTGACAATCCAGGCCGAGCGGCTGAGTAGTAACGGGTTGTCGATGTCAGGGCCGATAAACCCTCGCGGCTGAATCGACATCCAGAAACAGATGGGCATGGGGTGTCCGTCGCAGAATCGACGCCGGGCAGTTTGTGTTAATTGGTCCCCTCAAGGCGCGAAAGACGGCCTCCGCCTTCCTGGCTTCCGGCACGATAGCCAGCACGCGCTTCGCGGCCAGGAGCGCCGGGATAGTCAGCGTAATGGCGTGTGTGGGAACCTCTTTGAGGCTGGCAAAATGGCCTTCGCCCACCTGTTGCCGGCGAGACCGCTCATCCAGCTTCACAACTTTCACCCACACCGGGTCATCGAAATCCGCGAAAGGGGGGTCGTTGAAGGCCAGGTGCCCATTCTCCCCGATTCCCAGAGCGCACAGGTCCGCCGGATGCGCGCGCAGCAGTTCCTCATATTCCCTGCACGCCTTGTCCAGGTCTTCGGTCTGCGTCTGAACCGGATAGAACGCTCGCGGACTGACATGATTGATGAGGTGCCGACGCAAGAAGCGGGGGAAACTGGCGGGGTGCTCTGGATCAATCCCGACGTACTCATCCATGTGAAACACGTTGACTTTTGACCAGTCAATATCCCCCTTGTCTCTCAACGCCACCAGGAAGGTAAGCTGGGAGTTACCCGTGGCAAAGATAACATTGGCCTCCCCTCTTTCGCGAATGGCCTGCTGGATGGTGCCGGCAGCTTCCTCGGCCGCAGCCTTGCCCATTGCCTGGTTAGTCCGATAGACACTCACCTGCAACTCTTCGATTTCGGTTTCATGAAGTAGGGCTGTCATGTGAGGCTCCTTCCGCCTGATTCCTAATCCGCTGTTGTGCACACCCACCGGCCACCGATCATCGTGCGCCAGGCTGTGAAGTCGTCCCCAAAGATCGCGATGTCGGCATCTTTGCCCCTCTCCAGGCTCCCCTTGCGATCATCGACACCGACGACGCAGGCCGGCGTCAGGCTGGCCATGCGAACAGCCTCCACCAACGGGATGCCCACCACGTCTCGCAGGATGGGGATCATCTGGTTGACCAGGGTGGTACTGCCGGCAAACGACGAGCGATCCAGCATCATCCCGACGCCATCATGCACCTCGTATTCCATCTCTCCCATGCGGAAGCGCGAGCCATCGGGCAAGCCGGCACCGCTGGCAGCGTCGGATACCACGCACAGGCGATCTGGGCCGATGCACTTGTAGGCCAGTTTCACCAAGGTAGGCGGTAGATGCCTGTTATCCGCGATCATTTCCACCGTCAGGTCGTTGTAGGTAAGCGAGACCTCCAGGAGGCCAGGTTTGCGCCAGGGACCCTCGCGTACCGTGGTGGACTGGGCGCTCCAGATGTGGATGATGTGACGCAGGCCGGCTTCGATGGCCGGCAGCACCTCTTCCTCTTTGGCCGAACTGTGGCCGGCGGCCGGCACGATTCCCAGCTTTGCCAGCCGGGCTGTGAGTTCCAGCGCACCCGGTAACTCCGGGGCATAGGTCACGATCCGCATTACGTCGTGGTGCTCCAACAAGACATCAGGGGTGCCGTCATCGGGGGTGCGGATGTTGGCCGGGTCCTGCGCGCCGGCCTGCGCCAGGCTGAAGTACGGACCCTCCAGATGCACGCCCATCACCTGGGCCCCCCTGTGCTGCTTCTGCATCCACTGACGAGCAAATGTCAGACATTCGACCAGGTCGGGGATGGAGGCTGTGGCTACCGTGGCTAGCAGCGAGGTGACGCCCCGCCTGGCGTTCTCCTGTGTGATGACGGCAAAGGCTTCGGCCATCGATTCGTTGAAAGTGTGGCCAAGGGCACCATGCACGTGGATGTCGATGAGGCCCGGCGTGATGTAACGCCCGCCCACATCGATTTTCTGCATCTCAGCACCCAGCGAATCAACCTCGCCGATGCCCGCAATGGCTTTCCCCTCCACGATGAGGGCTTTGCCGGCCACGATTTCGTGAGGGAGGACCAGCCGGCCATTGACCAATGCCACTCGCCCTGACGGCTGACTCACTGCGCTGCCTGTTTCTTGCATCACTTGTCAAAGGAGAGTCGTTTTGTTCGTTTATGGACGAGGAATGTGATCCGCCTGGTCCCGCCGGCCTGCCCACTCAGGACCAACGGGGGCGAAACGAAACATCCCGTACTGGGCCTCGAGCATGTTTCGATCACCGGTGTGCGCGATGATCTCCCACATCCGGCCGGCCATGCGCTCCATCGCCGGCTGAGAGGCCGCATCGCCGGCCAGATTGTGCATCTCGTATGGATCTGCAGCCAGGTCGTACAGCTCGTCCTCATCGAACGTGTTGAAGATGTACTTGAGGTTCTCTCGCCACAGCACCCGCTGCTGGTAGGCGAAGCGCTGTCCCTGCATCTCAGCAAAGGCCTCGGACTCCCACTTGGGTTCTTCGGATTGCAACAGCGGCAGCAAGGAACGGCCGTGACCCGGAAACTCACCGCCGATGGTCAGGTGCACCAGGGTGGCGGGCAGGTCGATCAGGCTGACGATGTGGGGCACGACCCGGCCGGCGGGCACACCGGGACCGCGCAGGATCAGCGGCACGCGGTAAGCCTCCTCGAATGCAGGGACGCCCTTCAGAATGAGTCGGTGAGCGCCCATGTAGTCGCCATGATCGGACAGGAACACGACAATCGTGTTTTCCACCTGCTCCAATTCCTGTAGCGTGTCCAGAACGCGGCCGACCTGGTCGTCCACCACTGAGCAGTAGGCGTAGTAGCAGGCGGTGGCCTGGGCAAATTGTGGCCAGTCCAGGTCGCGCCAGACGCGCTGGATGCGGCGGTAGATGGCCGGCCTGTCTGACAGGTCATCGTCGAAGCTGGGCGGGCGAGGGATGGCGGCTGGAGCGTAGCGTTCGAAGTAGCTGCGCGGAACCACATACGGATCGTGAGGCGCTTCGGCACTGAGGAACAGCGCCCAGGGCCGGCCAGGATCCTGCGCGGCCTGCTGCAGGAATCCGATACCATCTGAATACAACTGGTATTCGGGCAAGGTCTCGACCGCGTCATCAATCACGCCGCACAGCAGGAAATCACGGTACCCCTTCTGGCGAACCACGATGCGATGCGACATCTGTTCATCCCGCTCCACAAGCCCCAGTTGCTGCTGATACGGCTCGACCGCGTAGATCTCGAACCCGAAATCCTCCAGGCGATTGGTGCGCTCGACGTGCCACTTGCCGAAGTAGGCGGTGCGGTAGCCGGCCTCCTGCAGGCTGCGCGTCCAGAAAGGCAGGTCAGCTTTCAGGTTGGCGCGATAGGATTCCACCGTGTGGGTGCAATCAACCATGCCGTGACTGTGCGGTAAAAGGCCGGTCATCAGGCTGGCCCGGGTGGGCGAGCAGAGGGGGTTGGGGGTGTAGCAGCGAGTGAAGCGGGTGCCGGCGGCGGCCAGCCTGTCCAGGTTTGGCGTCTGGCAGAGCGTATGCGATTCGACCGTGTCGGCTCGCTGTTGGTCCGTGATCAGAAAAAGCAGATTCGCCTGGCGCATGAGTGGACGACTGAGCTATGGACTGTGCTCCCCAGAACTTCGAACCGTGATCAATCCTGTAATCGGGCTATCAAAGCTTCATGCTCCGGCAACGCTATCCCCTCCTGCAATACCGCCAGCAGCTTGGCCAGGTCGCCGGCCCAGAAGGCATCTACGTGCAACCAGAGGCCGGGAAAGACCCGACTGCGCAACACGCCATCGTCGCCAGGGGTCAGTGGCTGGTAAACACTATCCTCCAATGCGAACCAGTCAATGCGCTCTTCGTAGGTCTGGATCGCCAGATACTCCTGCACCCCGTTTCGGGCGTAGACCCACTTCTTAACATGTAAGTCGTAGGCAACACTGCTGGCCGCCACTTCAACCAGCAACTCAGGGGAGCCTTCCAGATACCCGCCCTCACCGATCCTCGATTTGCCACCCTGGCTTTCTGGTAGGCGCAACAGGGCATCCGGTTGGGGTTCGTTGTCAAGATCCAGACGCAGCGTGGCATTGTCGCTGAGATCGACACCGGGTGTGGCTGCCCAATAGTGTCCGAGCCACGTCATAATGCGTGCATGCGGCCGGCCATGCGGGATGTGGCGAACAGGCGTTGGCATGTAGACGACTCCTTCGATAAGTTCCGCCTTCTTGATTTCGGGATGCGCCTCGTAACGTCGCTCAAACTCAGCGCGACTCAAGTGATCGCCAGGATTCAACAGGGGCACACCATCCTTCGGAGTCCCCTCAGACTCCGGGGGTTTCCGTGGCTGCTCAACTACTGCAGTTGAGGATACACTCACCATCCCACCTCCGATTCGCAATCTGCAGCGCGTCGCACCGCTGCCAGAAATTGACCAGCATCAAGACTATCAGCACCTGGGAATCTCGCATTATGGAGCAGCCTTTCCAGGCTGCCCCACAGAGCAGTTTTCTCAAGCACTGATTATAGCACGTCAGACCGGCGAAACGCAATCCGCCGCTAAACGCGTGAGTACTTCCGTGCAGTAAATCAACGCCCTCGGCAGATGGAAGGGGTCCTTGACCGGCAGGGCGACGGTCTCGGTGGTTTTGCGGCCCTGGCGGTCCAGCTTCTGCGTCCACTCGCCATGCTCCAGGTCTGGAAAGTGGGTGAAAGCGTAGTTGTGCACCCGCTCAAACCACTCCAGGCACCAGGCTTCGCGGGAGACCTCCCAGGCCAGCAGCAGGGCGTAGAGCGCTTCGGTGTGGGGCCACCACAGCTTGGCGTCGGCGAAGCGCCACCAGGGCGGGCCACCCTCGGCGTCGCGGGCGTGGAACAGGCCGCCGTACGCCTCGTCCCAGCCGAACTCCAGGTGCCAGCGGATGGCCTCGACCGCCTGGCGGATGCGTGTTTCGTCGCCAGCCCGCCTGAAAATGTGGATTACAAACCACATGGACTCGATGGCATGACCCGGCACCACCGAGCGCCCCTGGGGCGTGTCGATCAGCCGATTGTCCAGGTCCACGAACTCGAAGAGCAGCTTGCGGTCGGGCCGCAGGAAGGCGTCCATGACCTCGTGGGCGTGGTGGAGGCCGGCCTTGATGATCTGCTGATCGCCCAGGAACTGCCCCAGTTCGTCGAAGACCAGGGCGAAGATCATGGAGACAGCGTGCGCTTTGGCTCCCGCAGGCAGTTCAAAGGGAGCGATGCCGTAGGAGCCAGGGCGGGCCAGCCGGCGCTGCACGTTGTGGTATGTCTCCAGGGCCAGGTCGATGACCGCCTGGTCGCCGGCGGCGCGGGCCAGCTCGGTCAGGCCGTAGATGGCGAAGCCGTCGGTGAAGATGCTGGTAGCCCCCTCCAGGACGTTGCCGGCCTCATCCACGGCGAAAACCCAGCGCCCCTGCTCGTCGCGCCCGTGCTGCCGGACGAAGTCGTAGATGTGGCGCGCCACGTCCAGCCATTCGGGCCGGCGTTCGATGCGGTTGTACAGCGCTGAGAAGGTCCAGATGGCCCGCAGCTGGGACCACAGGTACTTGTCGCTGCTGAGCACCGTGCCGTCGGCGGCGATGTAGGTCAGGATGCCGCCATGCTGCCGGTCGATGGCGTGCTCCAGCCAGAAAGGCACCACCCGCTCCAGCAGTTCCACGCGGTAGATGACCAGCAGGTCAACGAAGCGCGTCTCGATCTGCACGCTACTGCTCCACGACTGTGTTGTAGTCCCAGCCCTGCTGTTCACAGACGGCCCGGACGTGATCGTCCCAGGTTGGTTCGGCGTCGGGCCGGCAACCGGGGAAGCAGTCCACGGCCAGGTAACACAGCGGCTCGTCGTCAAAGGCGTGGATGGCGTGCAGCGAGGCCGGGGGTATCCGCACCACATCACCAGGACTCATGGGATACACATCCACCTGGTCGATCTCGACATAGCCGCGCCCCTCCAGGACGTAGAATATCTGCTCCGTGTCGTCGTGCTGGTGCGCCGGCGTTGCCTCGCCGGGGGCCAGTTCGACGATGAACACCTCGCTGGCCGTCGCCGCCGACCGATCCATCACCAGGTGATTGGTGTGCGTTGGGAATCGGTATCGCTTCAGATTGTGGGTGGGGAAGATGTATGTCACTTTTGCTCCTCCAGATGCTCGTAGAAGGCCGCCGGCTGGAGCTCTGGAAAGTCTCCCTGCCGCGCCAAATGCCGGCGCACGTCCAGGCACAGGTGGCACTTCGAGATGTAGCTCTCCTGCTCCTGGTAGCCGTGGGCCTTCCCCAGCCGATACAGCCCCTCCAGGTCGGTCAGCAGCGCCTTGAGTACCGGCCGCTGGTCCAGGTCGATGCCCCGGCAGATCGCCTCCAGGTCCCGGGCATTACCCAGGGAGAGACCGCCGCAGAAGCCGGGCACGAAATTGCCGTAGTTGTCCACGTGAATGTGCCATTCCCGGATCAGCTCCGCCCGACAGGAGAGGCCGAAGAAGTGGCTGGCTGGGTAGTGCTGGAAGAGATGAGCCAGTTTGTAGGGCACCCGCCCGCCGGCTAACAGCTCCGCATAGCGCAGCCCGTAGCCGGCCTGGGCCAGGTAATCCTCGAAGGCCAGCGTCCCCTTCAGGCCCATGCGCTTGAACTGCTCGAAGAAGAAGCGCTGGTAGACGATGGCATTTCCGCCGAACACCTCGCGGCTGATGCGGACAGCGCGCTCGGTGCGCTCGAAGGAGATGCGCTCCAGGATGAAGGGGTTGGCGCTGATCAGGATGCCGTGCAAGCCGGCGGCTTGCAGGGCGCGCAGCTTCTCTCGGGTGGTGGCGTCATCCCGGCACCAGAACCCGTTGGTCTCGACGAAAAGGCCGGGGATGTCGAGCCGGCGGGCCATCTCCGTCAGGCGCAGGAGCAGGTCGAAGTTGAGGAAGGGCTCGCCGCCGGTGAAGTGGAGGCCGTCGTTCACCCCCACCCGCTCGGGGTCGGGGTACTTGCCATGCATGGCCCGGGCCAGTTGAGTCAGCACCTGCTCGGCATCCTCCTCGGAGACCCAGTCGGCCGGCCACCTGGGCGAGCAGGCGTAGAAGCAGTGCCGGCAGGTGGTGTTGCACTTGTAGGTGAGGAAGATGCCGGCGGAGTAGGGCTCCGGGATGGGCAACAGCTTCATCAACTACCCCTGGGACGGCAGACCACCGATGCCGGCCAACTTCAACTCATGCGCCCGATGACAACTCACATAGTGATCGGGAGAGATCTCTTCCAGAACCGGCGCTTTGGTGGAGCAAATATCAACAGCATAGGGGCAGCGTGGGTGAAAATAGCATCCCGAAGGCGGATTGGCCGGGCTGGGCACATCTCCTTCCAGCGACATCATCTGGCCGCGAATGCGGGGGTCTGCCACGGGAATCGCTGACATGAGGGCCGCCGTGTAGGGATGCTTCGGCTGAAAGAATAGCTCCTCAGTTGAGGCACTTTCCACAAGCTTGCCGACGTACATTACTGCCACCCGATCGCAGATATGCTTGACCACGCTCAAGTCGTGGGCCACGAACAAATAAGTCAGGTGAAACTGCTCCTGCAACTTCAGCATCAGGTTTAGCACCTGTGCCTGCACGGAAACATCCAGCGCCGAAACTGGCTCGTCGGCCACCACCAGGCGCGGGTTGAGGGCCAGCGCCCGCGCGATGACGATGCGTTGGCGCTGACCGCCGCTGAAAGCGTGGGGGAAGCGTTGCATGTACTCGGGGCGAAGGCCCACCAGCCGCAGCAGCTCCGCCACGCGCTCGGCGCGCTCTTTGCGACTTTTGATCCCCTCGATGACCAACAGCGGCTCGCCCACAATGTCGAGCAAGTTCATGCGGGGGTTGAGCGACGCAAAGGGGTCCTGGAAGATCATCTGCATCTCGCGTCGCAGGGGACGCAGCTCACTCTCCGGCAGGGGAGCTACGTCAACGACCGGGCCGGCCTGGGTGCGGAACAGGATTTGCCCCTCCGTAGGGTCGAGAGCACGCAAAATGCAGCGCGCCGTCGTCGTTTTGCCGCAGCCACTTTCCCCCACCAGACCCAACGTTTCGCCCTCGTTGATGTAGAAGCTCACGTCATCAACCGCCCGGACCTGTCCGACGACTTTCCTGAGAAAACCCTTCCTGATGGGAAAATACTTCTTCAGGTTCTTGAGTTCCAGCAGCACCTGGTTGTCTTCAATCGGTGTGTGCAACGCAACAATACCTCAATCTTCTTCTGCCACATTGTGATACAGGAAACAGCTCACAGATTGCCTGTCATTGACCGGCTGGAGGGCCGGCGTGCGCCGGTTGCAGACCTCTGGCATGAACTCTGAGCAGCGTGGGTAGAAGGGACAGCCGGACGGACGACTGAAGGGATGGGGGATGGAGCCTTCAATCGTCGGCAAGAATGTTCGGGACGGCAATTGAATGGAAGGAATTGATTCGAGCAAGGCTCTGGTGTAGGGGTGCTGTGGGTTGTGGAAAATGCCATCCACCGGCCCTGTCTCCATCACGCGGCCCAGGTACATCACGATCACGTAATCAGCAATTTGCGCGATGACCCCCAGATTGTGGGTGATGAAGATGATGGCCATGTTATGTTGCTGCTGCAGCGAACGCAGCAGGTTCAGAATTTGAGCCTGCGTGGTAACGTCAATGGCCGTGGTGGGCTCGTCGGCGATCAGCAAGCGGGGATTGCACGACAATGCCATGGCGATCATAGCTCGCTGGCGCAACCCGCCGCTCAGTTCCCAGGAATAGGCGTTCACGTGCTGTTGCGGGTTGGGGACGCCCACTTCTCGAAGGCGCTCAACTGCGATCTGGCGGGCCTCCTGCTCGCTCACATCCTGGTGCAGCAAGATTGCCTCAACGACCTGGTTGCCGATGGTGTGAACCGGGCTAAAGGCCGCCATCGGCTCCTGGGGGATGAGGGCAATCTCGCTCCCTCGGATTGAGCGCATCCGGGTGCCGTGGGGGTTCAGCCTGGCCAGGTCAATGACCCCGTCCCCTGATGCCTTATCGCTGCTCGTCTGGGGCCGGAAGTAGATTTCTCCCTCCACGATCCGGCCGGGTTTCTCCACAATGCGCAGGACCGACTTGATGGCGACGCTCTTGCCACAACCACTTTCGCCTACAATGCCCACCACCTGGCCGGGGTAGACATTGAAACTGACGCCGTCAACAGCCTTGACCGTGCCTTCGTCCAGGAAGAAGTAGGTTTTCAGGTTTCGTACGGACAGGATTGGATTCGCTTGAGCATTCATGTGTATCTACTGCGTAGTGCGTACTGCGTATTGCGTATTCTTGCTGCAGATCGCCCTATCGCCCGGCGAAGACTACGCAGTACGCACTACAAGGCTTAGCAGACTTACAACGATCAAACCGCACTCCGCTAATGACCATACGGATCCGCTGCATCTCGCAGGCCGTCACCCAGGATATTCAGGGCCAGTACGGTGATAATGACAGCCAGGCCTGGCAGAAGCAGCCAAGGGGCCAGGGCAATCGATTGGAGATTCTGGGCTTCCTGCAGCAGCACACCCCAACTGATGGCCGGCGGGCGCAGGCCCAGCCCAAGAAAGCTGAGGAAGGTTTCGTTGATGATCATCACCGGGATCGCCAGGGTGCTGGCTGCGATGATGTGGCTGGTGAAAGTTGGAAGCATGTGGCGGAAAATGATCCTCGGCTGGTTGCACCCGGATAGCTTGGCGGCGACCACAAAGTCCTCCTCCCGCAAAGCCAGGAAACGCCCGCGTACCTCACGGGCCAGCGTGGTCCAACCGATCAATGAGAGAATCACAGTAATGGAAAAATAAACCCGCTCGACTGACCAGTCGCGGGGCAGCGCGGCCGTCAGGGCCATCCAGATGGGGATCGGCGGCAGCGATTGCAGGATCTCGATGAGCCGTTGAATGACCAGATCGGCAATTCCGCCGAAATATCCAGAAATCCCACCCAGCAGGATACCTAGAAAGATGCTCAAGGAAACGGCAACCAGGCCGATGGACAGCGACACTCGGGTGCCATATATCACACGGGACCATTGATCCCGCCCCAGCCGGTCTGTTCCCAGCAGGTGGATTGCCTCTTCCACCTCCGGGGAAGCGACCCCCAGGAGGTGGATGTCTGTGGAGACAACGTCCAGCAGTTTGTACGAGTATCCTCTGGCCAAGAAGCGGACGGGAATCTTCCTGGTTTCGTCGATCTGCCATTCCATCCGCAATGTTCTGGGGTTGCGCTTCCCTACTACGCCGTACACAAAGGGGCGGAGGTGACCTCCATCGAGGAAATGGAGCCTCTGGATCGGGATAAACAATTCCCTGGCGTTGGTCTCGTGAGGGTCCTGGGTGCTGAAGAAATCGGGAAACAGGGCTACGGTGGCAACCACAATGACGACCAAGCTGCTGATGAGCGCCAACCGGTGCTTCTTGAAACGCCACCAGACCAGTTTCCAGTTTGGTGCTACGTAGAAGGCTTCGGCCTCTACTGCCAGGCCGGCCAACCCACCGATTGTTTCGCCCTCAGCCGACAACCGCCGGCTGTCTTCAGGCAAAGGCACCAAAGCCTCGGGATCGTGAAGGCGAGCCATATCTCAAGACTCCTCCATCCGAATACGAGGATCCAGCCAGGCCAGCAAGATGTCCGATATCAGCGTACCGATAATGGCCAGGAAACAATAGATGAGAACGATCGCCCCGGCCAGAAACATATCCTGGTTCGTCAGTGACCTGAGCAGCATGGGGCCGATCGTGGGCAAGTTCAGCACCGTGGCCACAATCACGCTGCCGGAAAAGAGGAGGGGTAGATACCAGCCGATGGTACTGACCAATGGGTTGAGGGCCAACCGCACGGGGTACTTCAGCACCAGCTTCCACTCGGGCATGCCTTTGGCCCGGGCCATTTCGACGTAAGGTTTATTGAGTTCATCCAGTAGATTGGCGCGCATGATTCGAGCCAGCCTGGCCGTACCATCAAGTCCCAGGATGACCATGGGCAGCCAGATATGCTTGAGGAGGTTGACCAACCGCCCCCAGGTCCAGGGCGCATTCACATACTGCGGCGAGAACAGGCCGGTGACACTGACGCCAAAGTACTTGAAGGCCAGCCACATGAGCACGAGGGCCGTCATAAACGTGGGGGTGGCAACGCCAAAATAGTTGAACACGGTGAAGAAATAATCGAAGAATGAGTATTGCCGCGTGGCGGACAGAATGCCGATGGGAACTGCCAAAGCCCAGGTAAAGCCGAAGGTAAAGATGCCCAGCGTCACGGTCAGGAGCAGGCGCTCCCCGATGAGCTCCAGGTTGGGGCGCTGCCAGTCCAGGGATACGCCGAGGTCGCCTCGCATGATCCGACCCATCCACTTGAGGTATTGGATATGTATCGGCCGGTCCAGGCCATACATTTGTCGCAGCGCATCGATCTGGGCCTGATCCATGGACGACCCCGAAGCAGCCAGCTCAGCGACATAGCTGGTCACAAAGTCACCCGGCGGGGCCTGGATGACCATGAAGGAGAAAACTGAAAAGATGAATAGCAGTAACGGCAATAGCAGCAGCCGCTTTATGATGTATTGGAGCATATCCGGCGCACCTCAGTGATCTTGCGAAAAGTGAAAGGGGTCCACGTGGGCTGAGGCTTGACCTGCCCGCCCACGTGGACAGCGGATCTGGCGATCCAGTTGGAGCAGTTGACTAGTT
>JBHHXF010000046.1:0-14015 GCA_046756905.1 Anaerolineae bacterium
CCGATATGATCGGAGGTGTTGAAATGAGCAGCCAAAGTGTCCAGACTACCAGCCGGCCACAGCCACTGGCGCACCCTCGCCCAGCGCAACCGCTAGAGCCGCCCCCCCTCAACGCCGGCGACCGCCTGACGCGCGCGGAGTTCGAGCGGCGCTACCACGCTCATCCGGAGATCAAAAAGGCCGAGCTCATCGAAGGAGTTGTCTACGTGCCATCACCTGTTCGTTATCAGCAACATGGGAACCCCCATTTTCATGTCATCACCTGGCTGGGGACATATAGTGCCGCAACCTTCGGTGTACTGGGTGCTGATAATTCAACCTTACTGCTAGACCTCGAGAACGAACCGCAACCTGATGTACTCTTGCGCTTGGAGCCAGAACTCGGCGGGCGGTCGCGCGTCACGGAAGATGACTACCTCGAAGGCCCGCCCGAGCTGATCGTCGAGGTAGCTGCCAGTAGCGCCGCTTACGACTTGCACGATAAACGCCGCGTCTACGCGCGCAACGGCGTGCAGGAATATCTGGCTGTGCAGATATACGAGCAGCATATTGACTGGTTTGCCCTACGCGAGGGCGTCTATGAGCCGCTTGCGCCGGACGCGAGTGGTGTGCTACGCAGTGAAGTATTTCCAGGACTCTGGCTGCAGCCGGCTGCTTTCTGGTCCGGCGATTTGGCGACGATGCTGGCCGTGCTGCAAGAGGGACTTGCATCGCCGGAGCACGCTGCTTTCGTTGAACGCTTGCAGTCACTAGAGACTGGAGATTAGAGAGTGGAGATTGGAGATTGGTGATCGGAAGTCTAATCTCCAATCTCCACTCTCTAACTCTCTAGGATCTGGTCAAACAAGCGCAGGTAGTCAGCCAGGTGACGTGTGGTGAGGAAATGCCGGCGGACGTGCTCCCGTGCGACTTTGCCCATCTTGCCGGCCTCTTCCGGCTTCTCCAACAGGTACAGGATCTTCTCCGCGCACAGCTCGACATCTTCAACTAGAAAACCGGTCTCGCCGTCGATGACTTGCAGAGGAATGCCCCCCACGTTGCCACCAACAACGGGCTTGCCCTTCCACAACCCCTCCGTCACGACCAGCCCGAATCCCTCTCGCGTGGACTTCTGAATCACTACGTCGGCGGCGGTCTGGAAGGCGTTCACCTCGCGGTTGCCCACGCCGTGGAAGTTGTGGAGGATGCGGATGTCGAAGTCTTCGCCAGCATGGCGCACGGTTCGGTCGTAGTAGTCCCACCCCTCCGGGTCGTCGGACGCCATGGAGCCGACGAGGGCGAGTTGTACGCCAGGCATCTGCTGCTTGACGATGCGGTAGGCGTCGATGACGCCCAGCGGGTCCTTCCATGGGTCGAACCGGCTGATCTGCACCAGCAGTGGCCGGCTGGTGTCAAAGCCGTAGCCGGCCACAATCGCGTCAGCGGCGGCCGGGTCCATGGGCGTGTTTTTCGGAGAAAGCGGGTCGATAGTGGGTGGAACGATGGCCAGGTGCTCGAAATCGACGCCCGGGCCGACGTATTGCTCCATCGTGAAGACGGCCGCCGGATACTCGTCGATATAGGGTGCCAGGAAGTCCCAGTAGTTGGGGTTGGGGTGCGACGTGTCGATGTGGCAGCGCCAGATCCAGTGCGCAGCCTGCTTGCCGGCTGTGTAGTGGAGCAGGCCGGCCGGCTGCGGGTCATGCACCACGACGAAGTCATAATTGCCCTCGAACTTGCCGGCGTTCAACTTGTTGTAGCGCTGCCAGATGGCCTTCATCGCGTCCGTGAGAGACAGGTCCATCCCTTGCAGCCCGTTGTGCATGGCTTTGGTGACGTTGAAGAACTCATCCGCGCCCTCGATGACCTGCCACTCGGCATCCAGGCCGGCATCGCGCATGAGCGGCACCAGGGTGTGCAGGATCTCCGCTACACCGCCGCCGAAGGCGGTAGCGTTGATATGGACCACACGGGCGCCCTGCAGCGAGGCGGCCAATTCGTGAATGCGAGCCACGATCTCATCCCCCACGATAGAGCGATAGTCATCCAGCGACTTCATTTCCGGCTTTACCACTTGCAACATTGATATAGCTCCTATCCCAGGATCACATCCATCTGACCGACCTGCCCATCTCGCACATCTGTTGCCGAGGATGCGTCGAGGCTATCTCCGGATACCGTCCGCACTGTTCCATCCCCATATC
The DNA here is from genome assembly GCA_046756905.1 of Anaerolineae bacterium. GTDB lineage: Bacteria > Chloroflexota > Anaerolineae > Epilineales > JAANWY01 > JBHHTZ01. Next base: position 2,184 of record JBHHXF010000046.1, read on the forward strand.
TTAATGTATAGGCCACCACTTGGGCTCCGTCTTTCCCGAAGGTTGCTTTTCTCTCCTCGTTATGATACATGACCAGCGTCCTACCAATGAATTTGAATGCAAAGCAGTTCTCAGGAACGAGAACATCCGTCCAGCCGTCTTTGTTGTCCCAATACCTGTAAGTTTCTTTGGCTTTTGTGAAGAGCCAGTCGGGGAGAACGGGTTGAAGGCGCAACCGTAGTTGGCGATCCGCATCCAGGAAGAACGGATGCTCACCCGCGACCATGATCGTCCACATGTGGAGCATCTCACAGGTCACACCGCTCAAGCGCGGTTGAAATGCCTGGCCATGGAGCTTCGCATCCGGGAACGCGCTGCTGACAAGAAACGAACAATTCTCCAAGATGCTGCGCCCATACATTTCCGGGTCGAGGAAAGGCATCAAGGTATTCCTGATTTCCTCGAAGAACTCCTCATACAGCCCGCTGCGCAGGATCTCGAGGAGCCATTTGTACTCCATGTGGGTGTAAACGGATTCGTTTTCGATCCACCCGCGCGCGTAGGCTTTGATCCGACCGATCTCGAACGGTTGCGTTTCCAGCGATTCACAGCACTTGTACATGTGCAATTTGGTGTCGTATATCCCAGACCGTTTCACGCTCTCGAAGATCGAGCGAGCTCGTTCCCTGTGGACTCTGAGGAAATGGACCGGACCCTCCAGAAAGAGCGCCACGGGTGTCTGCTTGAACTCCCGCGGCTCCACCAGCGGATGACCGGAATCACCCCGAAGCGGGTTCCGATTCTCCCGATCCTCAAAGAGCTGGTTGTAATCGGCAACCTCGTTGATGAAATAGGTATAGGGGACGCCCGTGCTGTGACACAACCTGCCCCGTGGCGCGTCGGTGAAGATGTTATCCAGCAGTCGAAGGCAATTCTCGAGGAATCCCTTGACCTGCCCGAGTGTCATCTCCCGCTCCTTCCCGTGGATGCCGAGTCTCGTCGTGGCTCGAAACGCCTCTTTCAGCGAGTGACTCTCATCCCAGAACACCCATACCCTATTCTTCTGCACGGAATCCAGGCGTTTCTGGAGGGCCGTATTCAGCCCTTCTACGAAGATGTAGAGTTCTTCGAACAGCGAAACGGATTCCGCATCGGCGAGGTCTATCTCCGACAGGCTGTCCAGGAGCAGCCGGCAGGCTCTCTGAAGCTCGAGTGTTTCACACAGGGATGATCCCAGAAGACTAGGGAGTCCGTTGAGGGGATCGCACCATCCTGGTTTGTCCGCCTCCATCTCGACCCCGATCCCCTCCGGATCCAGGCTGGCCATTTTGTTCGCAACAATGCACAAGAGTTTCCCCAGCAGGTTTGTGGAATAGACCTCGCCACTCCCGAACCGCGTACGGACCTTGCAGCGATCTTTCGCTCGGGACCGTATCACCTCTTCCTTTTCCGGGTCGCGGACGACCGCGCCGTACTGCCGGACGCGCCCATTTACGAGCACGATCTTCCTGGCACGGGGCTGCACGACATCCGGATTGTCATAGAATGTGTACACCTTCTTCTCTAGAAGTAACTCTCGCAGCCGGTCCGGGTAGATCATCAGAAATGTATCGATGAGATCCAGGTTGTAGAGCCAATGGTCTATCCAATAGCCTACATGGAGCGCCCCGATTTCGTTCGGTCTGCACAACGGTAGCAGGTCCGCCAAGATCTCATCGTAGGAACGCTCGACGCGAGTGCCACTGGCCTCTAGCGTCATAATGAATTCGCCTGGGGTGAACGGCCGGCTCACCAGTTCCAGGAGAGCCACACGCGCAGCTTCACCGGGGACAAGGTCGCTCAGCCACGCTTTCATCCAACCAATGTCATCGGCCGTGAACGTGACCCCATTCACAACCAGTGGATTGTACCCATCGGTCTGGGTCAAGTTCAGGAAGGTGACGAGGTTATGATCCTCGACCTCCGGGAAGAACCAGGTGTCCATTCGCCGGTTCTGGAGGATGTTCCGGTAGTGCCCGTTCCCCTGCGACAGATAGGTTGGTTCCAGGACGAACCAGTGATAATCGCGTTCCAGGTCGCCGCCCTGTCGTACATAAGTGTAGAAAACGCTCGTGCCGCGTGTCGAGTTGAATGTCAGCGGCATGCCGCCGCGCATCACATTGTCGAGGAACGTCTGCTGACAGTATTGGTCGAACGCCGGCTCGCCGCTCACGGTGAACGCAGTGTGCTTGATCTGGTCGATGATATTACGATTCTCTGCTCGCTTCTCCTGAAGAAACCCATCGTGCGTTTCGAGAACCGCGAGGAACTCCTCAAGGGTACCCTCGGTGGGTGTATGGCCAATCACGGATGATAACGTGAGGGATCCCCCGGGGGGAATGGGGCAATTCAATGCACTAAAGGCACACGGCGTTCTGCTCTCTCTGACCTGCTGGACCTCCAAGATCGCCTCAATTGACTCGTGCGCGAAGGCCCAGGGGAAGTCATGGTTTTCCGTCTCACCGAAGATCACGCTGGGGTCAACGATGATACTGCGGCGCAGCAGCTCCCCATCCTCCCTGAGGCTGCAGTAGTAGTTTCCCCCAGCCAGCTCCCCTACCTCTGCGGTGTCAGCCGGCGTCTGTTTCAGCCTGAAAAGGGGGACACCCTCCACATCGTAGATGCCCATCATCCCCTCGATGTGCCTGGCGATCACTTTCACGTGCTCAAAGCTCACGCCATAGGGCAGGACACGAGGCACACCGTCGAGGACTTCAGCTTCTCTGGTTTCCCTGCTGATGTTCCTGATGGTGACCTGGCGGACAAGGCCAGACAGAGGCGAGTTCACGAGGGGGAAATAGACGACCGTGGTCTCCAATCCGAGCTCAGCGTTGCGTTCGTGCAGCTCTAGCTCGTGCGATGAGATCACCATCCGCTGCGTGACCGTCTCGTTTTCGACCTTCTGGAATGGTTCGTACACTGGTTCCCCGTCGAGTTTGATGAATGTCCTGAAACCCTCCTTTCCCACAATCTGACAGGCTCGGTTGAACGACAGAAACTCCATAATGGCATGGTCTTTGTCCTGTACCCCGATGCTGCAGATGGCCTGGGCCTTGCTAACATAGTAAATCCACATCGGAAGGCCCCACTTTCCAGCGATGCCGGGAAAGAAATTCGAGAAAGGCTTGGCCCAGTTGTAATTCTCGACAACAAACCGATTCTCACTGTCAAGATAGTACCGCACTTGCCGGCTTGTCATGCGAACTCCTTGGCGATAAGGTTGTGCAACCACCGCAGTGCCTTCTCCAGAGGTAGGGCACGCTGCCACGAGCCCTCCCTGCTGCACTGACAGGTGGGGGGAGAGATTGAGGAAGGAGGCACTTCTCCTGGCTAGCCTTTCACCGAGCCGGCCAGAATGCCCTGCACAAAGTAGCGCTGCAACGAGAAGAAGACGACCAGGGGCAGTGCCATAGAAACGAAGGCTGCTGCCGTGAGAAGATGCCAGTCCTGACCCAGAGACTGCACCATGGCGGACAATTTGAGGGTCAGCGGCGCCACCCGCTCCGTTCCTCCCAGGTAGATCAGCGCCACCAGGAGATCATTCCACACCCATAGGAATTGAAAGATGGCCAGCGACGCTATGGCTGGCACAGAGAGGGGCAGGGCCAGCCGGAAGAACGCCGTCAGATGTGAGGCGCCGTCCAGATAGGCCGACTCAAACAAATCCCTGGGCAGCGCGCCGATGAAGTTGCGCAGCAGGTAGACGGCAAAGGGCAATCCATAGCCGGTGTGCGCCAGCCAGATGCCAAGGAAAGTGCCGGCCAGCCCCAGTTGGTTGTACACGCGCAGCAGCGGGATCAGGGTCATCTGAAGGGGAACCACCAGCAGGCCTACCACGATGACGAAGAGAACTTGACGGCCGGGAAAATCCATCCAGGCGAAGGCATAAGCGGCGAAGGCTGCCACAGCGATCGGGATGAGGGTGGAGGGTATAGCAATCGTCAGGCTGTTGAGGAACGCGAGTCCCAGACCCTCCGTGGTGAGGACGTGGGCGTAGTTATCCAGTTGGTACTGCGTGAAGTCGAATGGATGCTGAAAGACTGTCCACCAGCCAGTTCTAAAAACGTCGTTCTTGGACCGGAAAGAACTTATCAGCAATCCCACCGAAGGCAACGTCCAGAGAAAGGTAATTCCGATGACGGCCAGGTGCAACAGCGTACTTGAGAGAGCATTTCTCAGCCTGGCGCTTGTCATGAGTCCAGTCGAATGGCTCATCGCATAGCCTCCTGTTCCTGAAAGCGACGGATGTTGGCCACCATGATGGGGATGATGGCCAAGAGCAGAAACACGGCAATGGCGCTGGCCCGCCCGAAGTTCCGGAATTGGAACATCTCTTTATACATACGGTTTGCCAGGACCTCGGTGCCCCGATTGCCGTTGGTCAAAACGAAGACGATGTCGAAAGCCTTAAGTGCATTGATGACCACCACGGTAGCAACCACGGCGATGGTTGAACTGATCATCGGTACAATGACGCGCCAGAAGACTTGCCACTCATTGGCCCCATCCACCCGTGCCGCCTCTATGATCTCGCTGGGAATGCCCTTGATGGCAGCCGACAGGATGACCATGCAGAAGCCGGTCTGCAGCCACACCCCGACGGCAATGAGTGCAAAGTTGTTCAGGGCTTTTTCCACGAACCATCCGATGGGCTCGAAACCTAGAAGGTTGACCAGGGCGGCGTTCAGCAGACCAATCTGGGCGACGTCGCCCGGCTTGAAGGCATAGATGAACCGCCAGATCACGCTGGCGCCCACGAGAGAGATGGCCAGTGGCAAGAAGATGAGCGACTTGACCACCGTCTCGTAGCGAACCCGATTGGCGAGCACAGCGATAGCCAACCCCAGGCTAACACTGAAAGTGGTTTGCAGTACTACCCAGAGAAGGTTGTTGCGGAAAGCCGTGAGCATGGCCGGATTGGTGACGGCAAAGACGTAGTTTTCCAGACCAACGAAGTTCTCAGAGCGTTTGTCTAGCAAACTGAGGTAAACTGTGTTGAGGGTGGGGTAGACCAGGTAGAACACCAGGATAAGAAGTAATGGCCCAACGAAAACCCAGGGCCGAGCTCGCTGCTGCACGTTGTCTGGGAAGAACCCAATCAGGAAATCCATAACAACGTACAACGTAACGACCCCGCCCACTCCGACCAGTATGGCCAGCAACGTGTTGAGGACCTGGCTTAGAGAGGCAGGCAAAGCTTCCATTTCTCTCACCTCCGCCTGGTAGATGCAAGGTTGAGGCAACCCGTCCGTAGGGACGGGTTGCCTCAGTGTCCTGTAGACGACCGGTGGCTACTCGCCGTAGGCGTCTACTGCGCTGGCCTCGATGGTTTCGAGAACAGAGTCCAGGTCATCACCGGCGACGTAATCCACCGTGCCCGTCCAGAACGTACCAGCACCTACGGCCGCCGGCATCAGGTCGGAGCCGTCGAAGCGGAAGACCTCGGCGCCGGCCAGGGCTTTCGCCTGCGCGCGGACGATGTCGTCGGGGTAGACGTCCAGGCTGACTCCCCTGTGAGGCGAGAGGAACCCGCCCGCAGCCGCCCAGATCTCGTGGGGCTTAGGCGTGGCCAGGTACTGCATGAAGGCCCGGGCTTGTGGCGTGTCGTTGAGCATGACCACCACATCCCCAGCGCCCAGCGCCGGGACGCCATACGCCGGATCGATCTCCGGGAAGGGGAAGACGCTGTAGTCCTCAGCCGTCACACCCTCCGGGAAGAAGCTGGTGATGAACGACGCCTGGCGGTGCATGTAGCAGCCGGGCGGGTCATCGAAGAGAGGCGTCGGCGAATCACCGAAGAAGGTGGCATTCACGCCGGTAGTGCCACCCCACACGTAGTCCTCATTGGTGGCGATCTGGCCGAAGTACTCCCAGGCGGTCTTCACGGCCGGGTCGGTCCAGGGGATTTCGTGGTTGACCCACTGGTCGTAGACAGCAGGCCCGGCGGTGCGCAGCATGATGTCCTCGATCCAATCGGTGGCCGGCCAGCCACTGGCGGCGCCGCTCTCAATGCCCAGGCACCACGGTGTGCCGCCATCCGCGACAATCTGGTCTGAGAGCGCGATCAGCTCATCCCAGGTGGTGGGCACCTCATAGCCGCCGGCCTCAAAGGCCGCGGGGCTGTACCACACCAGGCTCTTCAGGGCGCCCTTGAACCAGATGCCGTAGAGCGTGCCCTCGTAGCTGCCCAGGTCGATCCAGGACTGCGAGTAGTCCTTCTTGAGCTGGCCCATATCCATGAAGGTGTCGATGGGCACCAGGGCACCCATCTTGGCAAGGTCCACCAACGTCCCCGGCTGGGGGAGGATGGCGATGTCTGGCGGATTGCCCGCCTCCACGCGCGTTACGAGGACGGTGACCTGCTCCCGGGAGGTCTCGAAGGCCATGCCGGTGCCGGTCTCCTCGGTGAAGGGCTCCATGGATGCCGAGAATTTCTCGAACTCAGCGCCGCCCCACACGCCGAGCACGGTCACCGCGCCGCCCGACACGGGCACCTCAACTTCCTTCTCAACGACGACAGTTTCCTTGACCGTCACTTCTTTCTCGACAACTTTAGTGACCTCGACCGGTTTCTCAACGATCTTGGTCACCTCGACCTTTTTCTCGACAACTTGTGGTGTCGGCTGAGCGCAAGCTACCAGGACCAGGCCGATCACTGCAGCCAGCGCAAGAATTGTCCACACAGACCTTTTCATGGCTTCTCCTCCTTCAGATCGGATTAGATGCTCGATTCACGTAGACGATACAGCGTAGAGATCACTAGAGGTTGACACATCACCCCCTTTCCCGTCCACAGAATGCCGTAGTGCCCCAGACCCACACGAGTCTCGCACGACCAGCGTCGTTTGGAGCAAAATCTCCGTCTCTTCGGGGTCCTCGCCGGCAATGAGGCGCAATACCAGCCGGGCCGCCGCTGCTCCTAACTGATGCGCCGGTAGCTGAATGGTTGTGAGGGGCGGGTTGACGTAGCGTGCCACCGGCACGTCGTCGAATCCTACGAGCGCGATGTCCTGGGGCACGCGCAAGCCCCGCGTCTTGATGGCTTCCAACGCCCCGAAGGCGACCAGGTCGCTGGCCACAAACATGGCATCGGGCAGCGTCCCCTCCAACAAGGAGGTCATGGCGGTGTAGCCACTCTCTTCACGGAAATCGCCGTAGCGGACCAGAGCTAGGTCGTACGGAATCCCATGGGTTTCCAGGGCTTGTTGGTAGCCGGCCCGCCGCTGCTCGCTGGCAGTATATGCCAACGGTGCATTGGTGATGAGCCCAATGCGTCGATGCCCAAGTCTTATGAGATGTTCTGTCGCCCGATACGCTCCGTCAACGTTATCGACATCTACACAAGGCGTCGGTGTCTCGGGCAACTGCCCCAGCAGCAGCACAGGGAAACCTTCGACGTGTAACCGGGGCAGTTGCGTATCGTCAGACCGTGGCCCTGAGAGAATGATCCCGTCAATGTGTCTCCCTCGAACCAGCTCGACATACGCATCCGGTCGCGTCACATCCTCCACATACTCCAGAAGCACCCTGAAATCGTGCTCTCGCGCCACCCGGCCCACGCCATGTAGCACCTGGGGGAGAAACGCATCTGCAAACACGCGATCAGGTGTCTGGCACAACACCAGGCCCAGCGTATGGGTCTGCCGGCGCACAAGAGATCGAGCTGCGGCATCGGGATGGTAATTCAGCTCAGCAGCCGCTCGAAGGACCCGCTGCCGCGTCACATCAGAAATGCTGGCGCCAGGAGCGTTGTTCAGAACGAGCGAGACCGTCGTGCGGGACACGCCGGCTCGTCGGGCCACATCAGCACTGGTTGTGCGGTTCCTTGCCTCGGCCATTTGCTGGCTACCTTGAGGAACTACAGATATCTCAAGCAGTCAGGGAGGGGAGTAACACGTGTTACTTTGAGCTTATCATACCATAAGCCAGGGAAAACGTCAAGTGACATGCCCCCCCGCATTCAATGATGCGAAATGTTACCGCTCCGAAACCACGTGGTATTTTGCGTCCTCAAGTCGGGCCACGCGTTGTCCTTCGTCCACATCCACACGGGTCAGGATGAGCGCCCCGCCGATGAAGAAGATGATCAGCGAAATAATGCTCAACCGACTACTGCCGGTCAGTTGACCAACTACTGCAAACAGGAACGGGCCGAGAATGCCAGCAAACTTCGCACTGACACTGAAGAATCCGAAGAACTCCGAGGACTGAGCGCGTGGAATCATGCTGCTGTATAGGGATCGGCTCAAGGCCTGACTGCCGCCCTGGACAGTGGCCACGGCAAACGCCAGCGCCCAGAACTGCCATGCCTGGGATAGGAAATAGCCGGCGATGGAAATGAGCGTGTAGACAGCCAGTGCAAGGTAGATCGATGGCTTGGCCCCAATTCGCCGGGCCAAGCCGCCAAAAGCAAACGCGAACGGGATGCCGGCGAACTGTGTCAGAATCAAAGCCCCGATCAAGTCGGTCTGGCCGATGCCGATCTCGGTGCCATAGATTGTAGCCATCTTTATGATCGTGCCAATGCCGTCATTGTAGAGCCAATAGGCGATCAGGAAGATCAAGAGTTGGCGGTACTGGCGGATTTCATCGAAGGTCTCACGCAGGCGACGAAACCCAGCCGTGATCGGATTAAGCTCCAGAACATCGGTCTCCGACACTCTCCGGGGCGGTTCCGATACGTTGCGGAAGATAGGCACGGAGAACACGGCCCACCACACGGCCACGCTAAACATCGCAATGCGAGAGGCGGTCGTGGTATCGGCAATCCCAAAGGTCTGGGGAGAAAGGATCCACAGGATGTTGATCACCAGGAGAATGCCGCCACCCAGGTAGCCCAGGGCATAGCCGGCTGTGGACAGTTGATCGATTTCATCCTGGCTGGCGACGTGGGGCAAAAGCGAATCGTAGAAGACGTTGGCCCCAGAAAACCCGATGTTCGCCACAATGAACAAGACAACGGCCAGCAACCAATCTCCCTGGCCAACCAAATAGAACATTGCTGTGAAGACGATGCCCAGTGTGGCAAACAGGGCCATGAAACGTTTCTTGGCGCCCATAAAATCTGCTACCGCGCCCAGAACCGGAGCCATGATCGCGATCAGAAGCAGCGCAATAGAGGTCGTGTAGCCCCAAATAACCGAAGCTCGGTTGCCTGGGAGATTTGCCCCGGCAACCGAGGCGAAGTAAATCGGCAGAACGGCCGCCATGATCGTGGTGGCAAAGGCTGAGTTGGCCCAATCGTACATGGCCCAACTGAAGGTTTCGCGGCGGTGCAGAGCCACCGCCCGGAGCCAGCTACGGGGTCCAGAAGTCGCTTCAACTGCCTGGCTATCCATTGTCACCTTCCAAACACGTCCGAAATTACCAGCTTCCCCGCCGGCTCAGAGCCTGCTCCAACGGCTGCCCACACTTAACTGTGTAGCTGGGGATGCCATTCGCAATCAGCGTGCTGACAACCCCCAGAGATGACGGGGCGGGGCCAAAGGTGCTGGCGTCCAGCACAACCGCCATGGTCCGAACTCCGCGCCGGCCCAGGTCACGCAGAGGCATCATCCACACCTCCGACGTCGACGGTGTGATCACCACGACTGTAGTGTTGCGACCGAACACTCGCTCCTCAGCAGCCAACAGTTGCTCCAGCGACACGTGGCCGCCGGCACGTACGATAGCCAACTGCTCCAGAATCTTGTTCAATTGCCGCTCACCCCGGTCGGCTTGAATCAAGCGCCGACCTTCAGCGCCATACGTAATCAGCCCAACCGACCGGTTCAGCCCGAGAAAGTGCCTACATAAGGAGGCTGCGGCAGTCACGCCATACTCTTCTGTCGTGGGAGCAAGCTCGAAGCGGCGCCCTGGATCGAGCAGTATATCAAAGTCAGACACGCCTTCGACTTCGACTTCACCAACGTGGACTGTTCTTTCCATGTCCAGAATGACCCACAGATCGGCCAGCGGATCCAGCTCGAACTCCTTCACCATCACCCGGCGCGTGCGAGCTGTGGAGGGCCAGTGGATGCGGTTGAAGCTGTCTCCTGGGGCGTAGTCGCGGATGCCAGCCACGTTAGTTGTGATGTACTGGGCCCGCCGGCGCACGGCATCGCCTCCCGGAAGGGTGCCGATCGGGGGTTCGAAGCCAGGCAGGTCCACCGTCGCAGGATAGACAAGAATGGTGGAGGTAGCCGGCAGATGGCGTTCCACCCGGAACAGGCCGAGCGGATCACCGCTGGCAAGGCTCAACGGCCCCAGGCGAAAGATGCCGCGCTCCTGGCACCGTGTCCGGGTCAGCCAGTTGCGGTAGGACCTGGGCGCCAGGCTATTCACCACCCGGCTCGGGCGATGGCCCGGCAATGTCGACGAGTCGCGTACCTCGAGCCAGAGTTTGGGAAACAACCCCGTGTTGCGGACGATAAAACGCTCCTCAGCCAGCCGGCCCACCTGTGTGCGGCGCGAGCGCGTCTGGCGCACGAGCTGAACCCGGTAGGCATTCAGCATTGTCCACACAAAGGACAACACCAGAATCGCCGTCATGAGATACATCAAGCGGAAAATAAGCAGCCGGCCAGTTACCAGCGCAGCAATTACAAGCGCCAACCACAGCACCAGGGCCGTCTGTCCCCGTTGCAGTTTGATCTTTAGCATCTTTATGACGCCGCGCGCACGTGTGCTCCCGGGACCGGCACCTCCGCCAACACATCGGCAACGACGTCCCGGGGGTCTACATTCTTAATGCGTGCAGACGGGCTCACGATAATCCGATGGGCCAGCGCCGGGTCTGCCAAGTATTTCACATCATCAGGAATGACATAATCTCGGCCTTGCAAAGCGGCTCGAGCCTGGGCCGTCTTGTAGAGCGCAAGAGAGCCACGTGGGCTTGCGCCCAGATACAGGTCTTCGTGCTCCCGGGTCGCACCTACCACATTGACGATATACTGCTTCACCAGATCATTCAGGTAGACTTCTGTGACTAACTCCTGGGCGCGAAGGAATGTTTGGGAATCCACAACCTGTTCGATCTCGTCCAGAGGGTGGACGACTCGCTGAGCATCCAACATTGTTACCTCCTGCTCGGAATCAGGATAGCCGAGCCGGATGCGCAAAATGAAGCGGTCGAGTTGAGCCTCAGGCAGCGGGAAAGTGCCCTCGTACTCAATGGGGTTCTGCGTTGCCAACACTAGAAACGGGCGTTCCATCGGGTGAGTGACTCCATCTACTGTAACCTGACGCTCCTCCATAGCCTCCAGCAGTGCAGATTGCGTCTTCGGGGTGGCGCGGTTGATTTCATCGGTAAGGACGATCTGGGACATCACCGGGCCAGGCCGGAACTCAAACTCACCAGTTTTCTGATTGTATATCGACACGCCGGTAATATCGCTGGGTAGCATGTCGGGCGTACACTGAATGCGTCTGAAGCGCAAGCCCAAAGAACGAGCGATCGCCTTGGCAAGCGTCGTTTTGCCAACTCCAGGTACATCCTCGATCAACACGTGCCCGCGGCACAGCATGGCAATGAGCACCAAACTGACCTCTCGATGCTTGCCAACCATGACCCGCTCTACGTTTTCGATCACTCGCTGGGCAGTTTCCTGAACTTCTGTCATTTTTTACAACTCCAAATGCAGTCGGGTTCCCGTTCGGGGTGTGATGTGTAGCACGTTTCTTAACTATTGATTATAGCAGGTTTCAGAAAAAAATGGCAACCAAGAATACACACTCCGGGCGCATGTTTGCCAAATTTGAGCAACTAATGTATAATCAGTACCGTTGGACAAGCGTGCCGCGACATAAAACGTCGCGGCGCGCCATTTTAGTGCC
>JBHHXF010000047.1:0-13731 GCA_046756905.1 Anaerolineae bacterium
GGTTGCCGCGAATTCATTCGCCAGGCGCGAGGTGGCTGAGTAGTAACTCCCAACCAAAGTATACGTCGCGCCCATATCGCAGTCAAGGAGAAATAAACCATGACCTACAAACCAGACCCCGTCACCATGCAGGTAATTCGCTATGCCATGGAGCAGGTGGCGGATGAGATGGGCCGCACCCTGGTGCGGACTTCGCGCTCCACCATCATCAAGGAGATCGAAGACATCTCTTGCGCCGTCTTCGACCGCTACGGCAATACCGTGGCCCAGGCGCACCACGCGCCGATGCTCCTCACCGGCTTCGAGATACCCATGCGCTCCCTGGTGCAGCACTATCGGCTCGAGGAATTCGAGGAAGGGGACGTCATTGTATTCAATGATCCGTACCGGGGTGGACAACACGTGATGGACCTGATCACTTTTGCCCCTGTTTTCTTCGAGGGGGAGGTGGTTGGCTTTGTGGGCAGCATCGCCCATCACTCGGATATGGGCGGGGCAGCGCCGGGGGGCACCGCCGGCGGCCTCACCGAGATCTACCTGGAGGGACTGCGCTTCCCCTTCGTCAAGCTCTACAAGCGGGGCGAAGAAGACCTCGAACTCTTCGGCATTCTGGAGAACAACATCCGCGTGCCGGACAAGACGCTGGGCGACATCCGCGCCCAGGCCTCAGCGGACTTCGTGGGGGCGCGCCGGGTGCGAGAGATGTACGCCAAGTACGGTCCCGACGTCGTGCAGGGCTCGCTGGACATGCTGCTGGACTATTCCGAGCGCCGCATCCGCGAAGGCCTGAAGGCCTTTCCCGATGGTGACTACAGCGGCGACGACTGGGTGGACGACGATGGATTCAGCGATGAGCCGATTCACCTGCAGGTAAACATCCGCATCCAGGGCGATGAGGCGATGATCGACTTCGATGGGACCTCGAAGCAGGTTCGCGGCAACATCAACTGCCCCGTGGCCACGGTCCATGCGGCCGTGTACTACGCCCTCATCGCTGTGATCGATCCCCACGTGCCGCCAAACTCAGGCTGCTACCGCCCGTTCGACATCTACACCGAACCGGGCCTCATCGTCAACCCGTTGCCGCCGGCGGCCGTCGGTGCACGCACCAACACGTCCCAGAAGATCACCGAGGCCATGCTCAAGGCGCTGGCCCAGGCCGCGCCCGACCGGGTGATGGCCGGCAGTCACGCCCAGATCACCAACTGCGGGTTCAGCGGCTATCACCCGAAGACCGGCAAGCGGTTCGTGTACATCGACATCCAGGGCGGCGGGGCCGGCGCGCGCCCCACCAAGGACGGGCGGGACGGCCAGGACTCTCACCTGGCACGCTTCAAGAATACCCCCGTGGAGGCGGTGGAGCTGGAGTATCCGGTGCGTATCGACCGCTACGAGTTGATTCCCGACTCGGGCGGGGCCGGCTTTTCTCGCGGCGCGTTGGGCCTCCGCCGCGACATCCGCATGCTGATTGACGACGTCTCCTTCGCCCGCTACGGGGACCGGCAGCGCTTTGCCCCCTTCGGACTGTTCGGCGGCAAAGACGGAGCCCCCGGCAGATTCATCCTCAATCCCGACACGCCGAACGAGCAGCCTCTCAAGTCCAAGGGGTTGGACCATCTGAACAAGGGCGATGTGGTCAGCCTGCGCCTGCCGGGGGCCGGCGGCTATGGCGACCCGACGGAGCGAGACCCGGCCCTGGTGTTGCGGGATGTGCGGGATGGCAAGGTGAGCCTGGAGGCGGCGCGGCGGGACTACGGCGTAGTCATCGATCCAAAGACATGGACTGTGAAGTAAGCAGCGAGGGCGACCGCCGAGAGCCGACCCTTCAGCCGCGCTCAGGGCAGGCCGCTGACCGCTCCAACTTCAGAACTCGGACTGGTTTCTGAACCGGCTTTATGTTAGAATAGTAATGGTATGTTCAACGTTGAGCGGAAAGGGAATAACCATGGTGTCTAACGAGACTGGCAAACAATTGCACGACCGAGCTACGCGTGGGGAAGTCCTATCCGACGAGGAGCAAGTGCAATTGAAGAGCTGGTATGCAACCCAAGACCTCGCCGAAGCAAACGAGTTGGGCTTGACTGAAATGGCGGAAAAACTGACTGCACTGCAAGCTCAAATTGACGCAGCATTGGCACAACTGGCCACTGCAACCGGACGGATACAGGAAATTGCGGAAGAGAATGAGGCCCTCCGCCATGAGAATGCTGTACTCCGTCGCCAATTGACTAAGCGCGCCGTGGCACAGGCTGTGTGATGGTCGAGGCTGCGGTTCGCGAACGAGTCCGCCAGCGGGCAGATTTTGCCTGTGAGTTAGGAGTGATTGAGCAGTTGCTCACCCAACAGACGATACTAATGGAGGAGCAACAAGAACTCCTTGAGGAGCAGCGCAGATTAATGCAACTACTTCTTGCCGGCAAAGAATAGTCGTTTTCGATCAGAGGGTATTCCTGGTGGAGGCAATTGACGAACGATGAACCAACTGCTTTCCGGCGTGCGCGTCCTCGACCTGACCCAGTTTCTGGCCGGCCCTTTCGGCTCCATGCTCCTGGGCGACATGGGGGCCGAGGTCATCAAGATCGAGCTGCCGGGGCGCGGGGACCCCATGCGGCAGATGCCGCCCCACTTCCTGGCGGGGGAGAGCGCCTACTTCCTGAGCATCAACCGCAACAAGCGTAGCCTGACGTTGAACCTGAAGGACCCGGCCGGCAAAGAAGTCTTCCATGACCTGGTCCGGGTGTCGGATGTGGTGTTGGACAACTACCGGCCGGGGGTGATGGAGCGGCTCGGCCTGGACTACGAGACGCTGCGCCGAATCAACCCGCGCATCGTCGCCTGCTCCATCTCCGGCTTCGGCCAGACGGGGCCGTATCGGGATCGGCCGGCCTACGACCTGGCGTTGCAGGCCGTGAGCGGTGCCATGAGCATCACCGGGGAGCCGGGGCGAACACCGGTACGCATGGGCATCCCCATGGGGGATTTGGCCGGCGGCATGTACGCAGCACAGGCCATCTCCGCCGCCCTCTTCGCGCGGGAGCAGACCGGCGAAGGCTGTTTCATCGACCTGGGCTTGATGGACTGCCTGGCGTCGTTGTTGACGTATGTGGCGCAGTACTACCTGGCCGGCGGCCCTGTGCCGCAGCCGGCCGGCTCACACCACCAGTCCGTCGTGCCCTACGGCGCTTTCGCCACCGCCGACGGTTATCTGGTAGTCGCCGTCTTCGCCGAGAAGTTCTGGGGGGCGCTGTGCCGGGCGCTGGAGCGGCCTGATCTGGCAGAGAATTCGCGCTTCGCATCGAACGACCTGCGCCTTCAGAACAAGGGCGATCTGCTGCCGATCCTCGAAGAGGTGTTCCGCACCCGGCCGACCGACGAGTGGCTCACTCGCCTGGAGGCGGAAGGCGTGCCGTCAGGACCGATCAACACCGTGGACAAAGTGCTCGCCGACCCGCAGATCGCTGCTCGAAACATGCTGGTACACCTCCAGCACCCTTTGATCGGCGATCTGCCCGTGCTGGGCAACCCGGTGAAGGTTTCGGGGCTGGAAGAGCGGTTCGAGCCACCGCCGCTGCTGGGGCAGCACACGGAGGAGGTGCTGCGGGATGTGCTCGGCTACTCGGGTGAGCGAATCGCTGCGTTGCGGGAGGCCGGCGTGGTGTAGGGGCGAGGCAGGTCGGATTGGTGGCCCATTGGAGAAACCAAGCTGCTCTCCGACCTGCCTCGCCCCTACCAACAGCGCCGGTTCCGGTTTCAAGGAGAGTGGAAGGGAGGTGGGAGCTGCAACTGAAACCCACAGAATGAGCTCTGTCGCCGGCCGCTGGTCTGCGGTCGGCAGCTACGAAGCAAACGTAGGGAAGGTGAGGATACTCAAATTGTAGCCAGGGGGTGTTCCCTAACTACACAGTCTCAGTAGATCCAATTTTGCTCTAGCTGGACCACAGTCCAGCGGCCAAAACGCGGACTGTGGTCCGCTTGGAGCTTGAAATTTGGATCTACTGAGTCTACTAAGGAGGAGATAGAACTCATGACCGCACCGACTCACAAACCAGGGATGGATCGGCGAACTTTCCTGAAGGTGTTAGGAGTCGCCGGGGCAGGGATGATGGCCGGCCCTGCGCTGTCCGCTTGCACGCAGGGCGCAGCACCGGCACCAACCACCGCCCCACAGCCTACGGCACTGCCGGCAACGGCCACGCCCAAGCCACTACCCCAGAGCGTGGTCATTGCTTTCAACGACGAGATCGCGTCTCTGGATCCCCATCGCGTCAATCGGAACCTGACCCAGTTGTCGCCGCACAAGTGCATTTGGGATCATCTCATTGCTCAGGATCACGACCTCGTCTACCAGCCACAGGTGCTCAAGAAGTGGGAGTGGGCATCGGAGGATCGGTTGGCGCTGGATGTGGAAGTCCAGGACGGGATCAAGTTCCACAACGGCGATTCCCTCACGGCCGAGGATGTGGCCTTCACTTTTGATCGGATGAAGTCGGAAGGCATGGCATACGCCGGCATCTGGAAGAAGATCGAGAGCATGGACATCAAGGACGATCTCCACCTGCGTCTCAACTTCTCCCGTTACGACCCATCCATCATCGCCTGGATGGGGTTCTTGAATTCGCTTGTGATCCCCAAGAAGTACTTCCAGGAGGTAGGCGAAGAAGGGTTCTTCAAGAATCCGGTGGGATCAGGTCCCTACAAGTTCAAAGAGTTCGTGGCCGGCAGCCACCTGACGCTCGAAGCGTTCGATGGTTACTGGAAGGGCTCGCCCTCCATCAAGACCGTCACCTTCAAGATCGTCCTCGATCCGACAGCTCGTGCAGCCGAGATCGAGGCCGGCGACTCTGATTTCACGCTGGAAATCCCCATCGCTGACTTCGATCGGTTGACCTCTCTGCCGGGGCTGAAAGGGATCAAGCAGCCGATTACCGACGTGGCCGTCCTGTTCGTCGCTCCTTATTTCGAGCCCTTTGCCGACGAAGGAGTACGAGTGGCGTTGCACTACGCCCTGGACAAGGAGAGCATCGTCAAGAACGTGCTGCTCGGCTTCGGTCAGCCACTGTCCACGACGGAAGCGCCCAAGTACATGGCCTACCCCGAGGGCTACACGTTCCCTTACGACCCGGACAAGGCACGAGAGTTGCTGTCCGCCGCCGGCTACACCAGGGACCACCCGCTGAAACTCGCTGTGATGGCCACCAAGGGCTTTAAGACCCGTGATTTCGAGGTCATCCAGGCCTGTGTGGGCATGTGGAAAGAGGTGGGGGTGGAGGCCGAGATCGAGACGATCACGCTCCCACAGTTCTTCGATATGCGGAAGGCGGCCAAGCTGGCGCCATTGTCCCTGTACTTCTGGTCCAACGCCACCGGTGATCCCATCAACTCGGTGGGGCTGTCCAACTGGCCTCCCAGCCCCTTCTCGGTCTGGAAGAGCGATGTGGATTACACCGGTATGAGCGAGGCACTGAACCAGCAGCTCACGCCGATCTTCACCGAGAAGGACGAGGAGAAGCGCATCGGGGCTGCCCGCGAAGGGGCCAAGTACGTGGTGGAGCACGGGTTCATCATCCCCCTCTATCAGGCCTTCTCGCCGATTGTGATGAAGGAGGGGCTGCAGTACGAGCCTTACCCGCAAGGTTGGTTGGTGCCCTACGAGATGAGGTGGACATAGGAAGGCGGGGCCACGAATGAATTCGCGGCTGATACGAAAAACACGCTGAAGCGTGTTCGAGCATCAGGTGCAACCCGTTTCAACGGGTTTTGAAGTATCAGCCGTCGAATTCATTCGACGGCCGGGAGGTGCACGGAGTTGCTCTACATTGCGCGACGTCTTATCTACGCCATTGTGTCACTTTTCGGCGTGTCTGTCGCCGCTTTTGTGATCCTGCGGCTGATACCTGGCGATCCGGCGCTCTTGATGGTCGGTCCCACCGCCAGCGAAGCCGATATCGAGGCGATGCGGGAGTACCTGGGCCTGACCAAGTCCATCCCTGAACAGTACCGGGTTTGGCTGAGTACCATCTTGCGAGGGGACCTGGGGACCTCCCTCCGCTTCAGTGGGAATGTAGTTGACCTGGTCGTGGACCGCCTGCCGGCGACCCTGGAACTGGCACTGGCCGGTGTGGCTCTGGCCTGTCTGATTGCCCTGGTCATTGCTGTGATGTCGGTGCTGAAGAAGGGGACGTTTCTCGAAGCGATTGGCACTTTTGTGGGCCTGATCGGTTTCGGCATCCCCAGTTTCCTGTGGGCGTTGATCTTCATTGTGGTATTTGGGGCCATTGCCCGTGTTTTGCCGGTCTCTGGGCGCATTGACAGCGGCATCGGGGTGGCTCGGGTAACCGGGTTTCTCCTCATAGATACCTTGCTGGCCCGCGACCTCCACGCCTTCGCCAGCGTGGTCAAGCATATCATCCTGCCGGCCTTCGCCCTGGCCTTGCCTCTGGCAGCCATGCTCATGCGCACCCTCAAATCGAGCCTGCTCGACGTGATGGGTGAGGATTACATTTTCACCGATCGGATGAAGGGGCTGTCGGAGACATACATCGTCTGTGTGCGAGCGCTCAAGAATGCGCTGATCCCGACACTAACGATCCTGGGCGTGCAATTTACCTTTCTGGTGAGTGGCAGTATTATTATTGAAAAGATCTTTAGTTGGCCGGGGTTGGGTCTGCTGGCCCTCACCGGTATTCAGTATCGAGACTTTCCGCTGGTTCAAGGCCTGATCGTCGTCTATGCCCTCATTCTCATCGTCACGAACCTGGCAGTTGATCTGCTGTACGGGTATTTGAATCCCAAGATTCGCTATGCGTAGCACACTTTCAGCACGCCCCTTCGCTGTTCCTCGTTTGGATACGGCCTGGTTGCGAGAGAAGGAGATCGCCTTCGGCCTGGTGGTAGTCGTCGTCCTGGGGGTTCTGGCTTTGTTCGCACCCCTGGTAGCGCCCCACGACCCCAATGCGCAGCAGTTGGCCTACGCCTACCAGCCGCCGGCCTGGATGGCAGGGGGCACCGGCGAGCATCTGTTGGGCACCGACAGCCTGGGGCGAGACATTCTCAGCCGGCTGGTTTACGGCGCGCGGGTGGCCTTGTTCGTGGCCGTGGTAGCGACCCTGTTCTCGGCGGTTGTGGGAGTCACCGTGGGCCTCCTGGCCGGCTACTACCGGGGTTGGGTGGACGAGGTCGTCATGCGCCTGGTGGATATGTGGATGTCCTTTCCGCCGGTGCTGCTGGCTGTGGTGTTGATGGCTCTCCTGGGGGTGGGGGTCTTGAAGGTGGCTCTGGCCATCATTCTGGTGGACTGGACACGCTTCGCCCGAGTCATCCGGGGAGAAGTGTTCAACATTCGGGAGCAGGACTTTGTGGAGGCTGCCCGAGCGGCGGGCATGGGGAATTTGCGCATTGTATGGGAGGAGGTCTTTCCCAATGTGGTGCCGCTCCTTCTGGTGTTGGCCTCGCTGGAGATGGGACTGGCGATTGTCATCGAAGCGCTGCTCAGCTTCGTCGGCCTGGGCGTCAAGGCCAGCACGCCTTCATGGGGCAGCATGATCAGCGAGGGGCTGGCCTATTTTCGGGTAGCCTGGTGGGGCCTGATCTTTCCAATGGCTTTCCTGATTGTCAGCGTCTTCGCTTTTAACCTGCTGGGTGATGGCTTGCGCAAGAGGCTGGACCCGCGCATGATGCTGATAGGGTGAGCCGATAGGGTGAGGATGGGATGGGCCGGCGGTTGAAACCGCGCCTACCATTGCGAAGCCGCCCTACGCCGGCTAGCCGCCGTAGGGCGGCTTTGCAAGGGTTGCCGCGAATTCATTCGCCAGGCGTGACAGGATAAGCCAATCATGAGTCAGCCGCTGCTGGCTGTAGAGAATCTGCAGACCTACTTCCTCACCGGCACCAGCATCGTCAAAGCGGTGGATGGGGTCAGCTTCCAGGTGCAAGCCGGCGAAGTCCTGGGACTGGTGGGAGAATCCGGCTCGGGCAAATCAATGACCGGTCGCTCCATTCTGCGTCTGATCCCGCATCCCGGGCGCATCGTTGGGGGGCGAGTGTTGTTCAAAGGGACAGACTTGCTCACCCTGAGCGACCGGGAGATGCGAGACGTGCGGGGCGCGCAGATCACGGCTGTCCCGCAGAACCCTCTGTCATCGCTGAACCCGGGTTTCAAGATCAAGGACCAGATCATCGACGTGTTGCGACTTCACCGGAGGCTGGGCAAACGGGAAGCACGAGCGGTAGCCGTCGAGACGCTGGCACAGGTCGGCATCCCCGATTCGGAGCATACGCTGGAGAAATATCCGCACCAACTCAGCGGGGGCATGCGGCAGCGGGTGATGATCACCATCGCCTTCGCATGCCGGCCGGCGCTGGTCATCGCCGACGAGCCCACATCGGCGCTGGATGTGACGACCCAGGCCCAGATTGTCGAACTTCTACGTGACTTGCAGCGTCGCTTCGGGACGGCTATGCTGTTGATCACCCATGATCTGGGTTTGGTGTCCAAGGTTTGCGATCGGGTTGTCATCATGTACGGCGGCCATCTGATGGAGGAAGCACCTGTGAAGGAGCTTTTTGAGCATCCGGCCAACCCCTACACGCGGGCCCTGATGCGGGCCATTCCCCGCCTGGAGACGCGCCAGGGAGCTCTGTACAGCATACCGGGTTCCATCGTTGATTTGCCGGAGCGTGATATATGTCCCTTCATGCCGCGCTGCGCAGAGAAGATACGGGTTTGTGAAGATGATGGCCTCCCGCCGGCAGTAACTATCGGCCCGAAGCACTGCTCGGCCTGCTGGTTGCACGCGTTGCCAGGTCCTACAGGGCCACCTCCAAGAAGTCAGTGAACGTTTCCTGGCAAGTGCATCGAGTTCTCTCGGAAAGTGTTGCTCACACCGGACGAGCAACGCACTACGCACTACGCAATACGCAGTACGCACATATTTCGTATTTCGTACTGCGTACTGCGTGATTTACCTGATGTCGAAGCGAGGTAAGACGGTTGAGAACGGCACTGCTGGAAGTATCAGACCTGTGCAAGTACTTTGAGGAGCCTACGAGTAGCATCCGCGACTACCTGAGCGGCCGCCGGCGGGTGGTGAAAGCCGTGGACGGTGTCAACCTGCGGATCGACCCGCATGAGACGCTGGGCATCGTCGGTGAGAGCGGGTGCGGCAAAAGCACGCTGGGGCGTACCATACTCCGCCTGGTGGAGCCTACCGCCGGCCGCATTCTCTTCCGTGGACAGGACGTCACCTGCCTGTCTCAGGGGGAGCTACGGCCCCTGCGCCGCTATATGCAGATCGTCTATCAGGACCCGTTCTCATCCCTCAACCCTCGCAAGCGGGTCGGGAACATTCTCCGGCAACCGCTGGAAATCCATGGCTCCGATAGCGACATACACCGGCGGGTGGAGGAACTGTTGCACGCGGTGGGCCTGCCGGCAGAGGCTGCCCGCAAGTACCCGCACCAGTTCAGTGGGGGTCAGCAACAGCGGGTTGCGATCGCTCGCGCGCTGGCCACGCACCCTGAGTTCATCGTGGCCGACGAAGTCACCTCGGCGCTCGATGTCTCTATCCAGGCACAGATCATCAACCTGATGGTGGAACTGCAACAGCAATTCGGCCTGGCCTATCTCTTCATCTCTCACAATCTGGGGGTGGTGAGGCACATCAGCCATCGCATTGCAGTCATGTACCTTGGCCGGGTGGTGGAGGAGGCACCCACCGAAGAACTGTTCGCCCGTCCACGCCACCCGTACACCCAGATTCTGATATCGGCGATTCCCACGCCAGAGCCGGAGGAGAACTGGTCGCCAGAGTTGCCGCCAGGGGATGTGCCCAGCCCGGTGAACCTGCCTTCCGGCTGCCGCTTCCACCCGCGCTGCCCCATCGCGGTGGCAGCGTGTGCTCAGATAGAGCCCGACTTGCAAGATGTGGGGCCACAACACAGGGTTGCCTGTCACCTGGTGTAAGGAAGAAGCCTGATGTACGGAGAACGGGGTCGAATCGGGTTGCTCGTCCCATCTTCCAACACCACCATGGAGATGGACTTCCATCGGTTAGTGCCGGATGGCGTATCTGTGCACACGGCTCGCATGCACTTCCTCGGAGCGGGAAGCGAAGGGGAATTGCGCACGATGCTTGAGGATCACATGGCCGATGCCCTCAGAGATGTTGCCACCGTCCGGCCAGATGTGGTTGTGCTGGGCTGTACGGCGGCCGGCGCACTCGGGGTGGAGTGGGAGTCACGGTTAGAGCGCGAGATGGTTGCCCTGGTCGGAGCGCCGGCCTTCACCGTGACCCAGGCCGTGCGTCGGGCGCTGAACGCCCTGGAGCTGCGCCGGCTGACCGTCGTCACGCCCTACAACGAGACGATCAATGAGGTGGTGGCCGGCTTCCTGCGGGAGATGGGGTTCACCGTGATAGCAGTCCGAGGTCTGGGATTGACGGACAATCTGGAAATTGGCGCACAAACGCCGGAACGTGTCGTGGAACACGCCAAAGCCGCCTTTGCGCACGGTTCGGACGGCGTGTTCATCAGTTGCACCAACTTCAGGGCCGTAGACGCGGCGGCCCGACTGGAAATCGAGCTGGGAGTACCGGTGGTCACCAGTAACCAGGCCTCGATGTGGTGGGCGCTGCGACAGATGGGCGTGGAGGACCACATAGCCGGATATGGCACACTACTTGCCGAAGGAGCTACAAAATGACCTACAAGGCTGACCCGGTAACCATGCAAGTCGTGCGCTACGCACTGGAGCAGGTGGCGGAAGAGATGGGGCGGACGCTGGTCCGCACCTCTCGCTCGACCATCATCAAAGAGATCGAGGACATCAGTTGTGCCGTGTTTGACCGCCACGGCAACACGGTCGCTCAGGCACATCACGCGCCCATGTTGCTCACCGGCTTCGAGATTCCCAGTCGGGAGTTGCTCAAGCACTATCGCCCGGAAGACTTGCACGAAGGGGACATCATCGTCCTGAACGACCCGTATCAGGGTGGGCAGCACGTGATGGATGTCATCGCCTTCACGCCGGTGCACCTGGAGGGCGAGTTGATCGGTTTCGTGGGAAGCATGGCTCACCACGCCGACATGGGCGGATCGGTACCGGGCGGTGTGGCCGGCGGCCTGACGGAGATCTACCTGGAAGGGCTGCGCCTGTCCTTCACCAGGCTCTACAAGCAAGGAAGAGAGAACTCGGAGATCTTCGGGATTTTGGAGAACAACATCCGCGTCCCCGACAAAACACTGGGCGACCTGCGAGCGCAGGCCTCGGCCAACATGGTGGGGGCACGCCGGCTGCGCGACATCCACGAGAAGTATGGCCCGGAAGTGACACGGCAGTGCATGGCGATGCTTCTCGACTACTCAGAGAGGCGTATTCGCGTGGGGCTGCAAAGCATCGCGGATGGAACCTACACCGGCGTGGATTTCGTGGACGACGACGGCCAAAGCGAAACGCCGATCCGCGTACAGGTCAACCTGCACAAACACGGTGACAGCGCGACAGTGGACTTTGCCGGCACTGATCCGGAAGTCCGGGGCAATGTCAACTGCCCCCTGGCCACCACGTACGCGGCGACTTACTATGCGCTGATCGCCGTGGTGGATCCTCATGTGCCGCCGAATTCCGGCTGCTATCGTCCCTTTCGCATCGAGGCGGAGCCTGGCCTGGTGGTGAACCCCCGGCTCCCACGCGCCGTGGGGGCGCGGACCAACACGTCGGCCAAGATTTGCGAGGCCATGATCCGGGCAATGTCGGAGGCGCTGCCGGGGCAGGGCATGGCCGGCAGCCACGGGCAGATCAGCACCTGTGCGTTCTCAGGCTACCACCCGCGGACAGGCCGGCGGTTCGTGTACATCGACATCCAGGGCGGTGGCGCCGGTGCCCGGCCCACCAAAGATGGGCGGGACGGCCAGGACTCCCACCTGGCGCGCTTCAAGAACACGCCGATCGAGGCAGCGGAACTGGAGCATCCGGTGCGCGTCGAACGGTACGAGCTCATCCCCGACTCGGGTGGGGCCGGCCGCTTCCGTGGTGCGTTGGGCATCCGTCGCGATGTCCGCGCGCTTGTCGATGACGTCTCCTTCGCCCGCTACGGCGACCGTCAGCGCTTCACCCCACAGGGCCTGTTCGGTGGCAAGGAGGGAACGCCCGGCAAGTTTATCCTGAATCCCGGCACGCCCGAGGAGCGGACCCTCAAATCCAAGGGGTTGGACCACCTGCAGCGGGACGATTTGGTCAGCCTGCGGCTCCCCGGGGCCGGCGGCTACGGCGATCCGCGGGAACGGGAGCCGGCTCTGGTGCTACGGGACGTGCGGGATGGCAAGGTTAGCCTGGAGGCAGCGCGGCGGGAGTATGGCGTCATCATCGACCCGGAGACGTGGACAGTGACAATGGAGGAGCATTTGCATGATGTACCAACCGGAAGCTGAAACCCTCGATCAAAGCGCGCTGCGCGAATTGCAGCTTCAACGCCTGAAAGAAACCCTGAACCGCATTCACGCCTGCAATCCCAACTACGTGCGTCACCTGGATGGGCTGGGCGCCGGCGACGTCCGCAGCCTGGAGAATCTCCAAAGGTTCCCCTTCATGAGCAAGGAGGACCTGCGCCTGGCCTATCCCTTCGGGCTTGCCTGTGTCCCTCAGACCGACTTCGTGCGCTTCCACATGAGTTCCGGCACCACAGGCACGCCGGTCCTCTGCCCGCACACCGAGGCCGATGTCCGGCAGTGGGCGGAGGTCATGGCCCGCTGTCTGACGGCGGCCGGCGTGACCCGCGAGGACGTGGTGCAGATCACGCCCGGCTTCGGCCTTTTCAACGGCGGCTTTGGTTTTCACTACGGCGTCTCGGCCATCGGGGCCATGATCGTACCCATCGGCGCAGGGCGCAGCCGGCTGCAACTCCAATTCATGCAAGACCTGGGCACCACCGTCGTTACCGCCATCGCCTCGTACCCGCTGCGCCTTATCGAGGTGGCACAGCAGGAAGGAATCGACTTCCGGCGGGACACGCAGTTGCGGGTGGGGGTCTTTGGCGCCGAAATCTGGAGCGATGAGATGCGCCGGCGCATCGAGGAACTCATGGGCATCGAGAGCTTCGACATAATCGGCATGACGGAGAGCGGCGGCGTGGGTATGGGCATCGACTGTCCGGCCCACCATGGCATCCACGTCTGGGAAGACCACTACATCGTGGAGATCGTGGACCCCGAGGCCGGCGAACCAGTCCCCGACGGCGAACCGGGGGAGATGGTCGTAACCACCCTGACCCGCGAGGCACTGCCCCTGATCCGCTTCCGCACCCGAGACATCACCCGCATTGTGAGCCGCGAGCTGTGCGCCTGCGGACGCACCCACCTGCGTGTGGATCGCATCACCGGCCGCACTGACGACATGCTCAAGGTGAAAGGCGTCAACTTCTACCCCAGACAGATCGAAAGCCTCCTGTTGCGTCACAAAAACGTGGCCCTGGACTACCAGATCGTGCTGGATCGGGCGGAGGGCGGGGACCACTTCCGCCTGCTGGTGGAGACGCAGCAGCCTGACGACGCCGGGTTGGCACGCCGGCTGACTTCCGAAGTACACGACCTGCTGGGGCTCACTCCCGAGGTGGAGTTGGTGCCGGTGGGATATATCGAACGGCCGCCGGGGAAAGCGGTGCGGGTGGTGGATTATAGAGATTAGAGATTGGGGATTGGAGATTGCCGCCGCCGGAGGATGGCTAGATGGTTAGATGG